>NZ_JAKJHX010000044.1 GCF_021648855.1 Tychonema litorale BBK16
AAACCGCGATGTTGTCAAGCTATTTTTGAATTTACTTTCAACTCAACCTCGATCGGTGATAGCAGCGTCAATATTGTCTTGCTTCAAGAAATTAACGCTGACTTTTCACCATAAAACGAGCGAGAAGCCCCTGGCTTTAGACATGGAGTTCCTTACCGATCGACTAATCTGGATACCAAAACATACCCTTAATCCCCTCTGGATCAGACATAAAGCCCAAATTTTGGTAAAAATTCACCACTTGAGGGTCAGCAAATAAGGTAATGTTGCTGATGTCTTCACTGCGGAGTTTTTTAATGATGTATTTCATCAGTGCCTTGCCCATGCCCTTACCTTGGTAATCAGGATGAACGACTACATCCCAAAGCGTGGCATTAAAAGCGTGGTCTGAAGTCGCTCTGGCGAAACCTACCAGCCGTCGCTGGGTGCCCCGCATCTCCCACATAGAGACGACTAAGAAGCTGTGTACAATAGCTTTTTTGACTTTACGCAGGGGACGGCGGGACCAACCCACTGCATTACAAAGTTCTTCGAGTTCGTAGAGGTCAATGTCCCGATCGCAACTAAAAAAGATGCGAGCATTGCCGACAGAGGTGGTTTTGCGAAAAGTTGGGGACAGCGGATCGCCAGACCCAACAGTCACATCTTCCTCAAATTCGGCTGTTTGGGGTAAAGAGGCAGACTCAGAACTACTAAATAAGTTTTTCCAAAAACCCATGCAGGCGCGGTTAAGGTAGTAGAAGTTGGACGACGTTACAGAAAACCCGAAAGATCGACCCACTCCGATCGAGATGGGATGAATTGTGGGTAATCTCTTAAGGAACAGTTTACGGTACACTCATCTTACGTCGAAAAGAGGAATTTGTCGTCCAACATTGAGTCTGCGCTATTTTGATGCTTATCAAGTTTGGTACAAATTAATCCGTGGAGATTTAAAAAATCTCCGCATCGTTCCTAAAAGGGCGAACGGAACCCATTATATCTCCCGCACCTTCCCCTCAATTATGGCTTCGGGTTTAAAACCATCTACACTAGAACTCCTCAAGCGCTTTAATCGAGCGTTTCCGCAGTTTTACGAGCAATTTGTCAGCAGTGAAATTCAACTGCAAAACCTCAAATTAGCTTATCAGCTCTATAAAACTAGACAAGCAGTCATCGAAGTCAGACCGGAAGGTAACAAAAGTGCCCTGCATTTTGCTTACCGCAACCAGTCTTTTTTGTTGAGTGATATTTTTGGAGTCCTAGCCGCCTATGGACTAACGATTCACAGTCTGAGTCTATATGGTCAAATTTACCCGCCAATGTTGGTATTTATCAAATTGGTGGTATCTCGCGGAGGCAAGGTACTGGCAGATAAAACCGCCGAAAACGTCTGTAGGGCAGTTCGAGAGGCTTTGGCGGGGCATTTTGAAGTTGAAGAGATGTTGGCGGTGGAATTCAATCTAGACGCGGGTTTAGAGGACGTGGCAACGGAATTCTACGTCGATCCGGTGTTCCACCTGCCAGCTTTGCTGATCGAAGCAGACAACCAGCCTGGACTTTTTTACAAAGTTATGTATGCCATTTGGCAAGAGGATTTGTTGGTGGTGAATGCAAATTTGCTGGTTTGGCGGGGGCGAACTCGCTTAATTCTCTACTTGTTGGGCCCCAATGAAAGTTTAATTCCTGAGTATTTGGGGCAGAAAATTGCTGAGGGGGTGCGCCAAAGATTGCTGGGCGATCGATTTTAGGCGGGCATGGGGCATGGGGCATGGGGCATAGGGCATAGGGCATTGGGCATTGGGCATTGGGCATTGGGCATAGGGCATAGGGCATTGGGCATTGGGCATTGGGAGGAAAGTGAAGCAATCTCAAAACTTCCTTCTTCCTTCTTCCTTCTTCCTTCTTCCTTCTTCCTTCTTCCTTAACCTAAAGTCTGCTATATTTAGTGGTAGGGCAAATGGTTTGAATTCTAATTCAGCTTAAAATATCTGTGCGCGTTAACCTCACCGATCGGCAAGAACACATCCTTTGGGCAACGGTTCGCCACTATATTGCTACAGCCGAACCCGTTGGCTCAAAAGCTTTGGTTGATGAGTACAAACTCAGTGTCAGCCCAGCTACAATTCGCAATGCGATGGGGGTTCTGGAAAAAGCTGGACTCCTGTATCAACCCCATGTTTCCGCTGGACGTATCCCCTCTGACTCAGGCTACAGAATTTATGTCGATCGACTGATTCAGCCTTCAGATAGACTCGCCGGCAAGGTAGAACAAGTATTAGACCAGCTCAATTGGTCGGATGGTCGGATGGAAACGGTACTTCGAGGTGCCGCTCAGATTCTGGCGACGATCAGTGGTTACATCGCTTTAATTACGATACCGCAAACAAATATGGCTCGTTTGCGGCACTTGCAACTGGTACAGCTAGAACCGGGAAAGGTGATGCTGATTGTGGTGACGGATGCTTCGGAAACCCAGTCGGTGTTGGTGAAATTGCCTAAACCGACAGAAGGCAAAAAGCAAGATGTAGAAATAGTCGATCGAGAATTGCAGATTTTATCGAATTTTTTGAACAGCAAGTTACAGGGACGATCGATCTCTGAACTCAGTACGATCGACTGGAGCGAGTTAGACCGCGACTTTGAACTGTACGCTGAGTTGATGGAAACCATGCTTGCTGCTTTGAGCAGTCGCGCTCAAAATCCCACCTACACCCGGATTCTGATCGGTGGCTTGTCTGAAGCATTACGTTTGCCAGAATTTTCACGGTTACAGCAAGTTCAAACCATCGTCCAACTGCTGGAACAAGAACAGGAACTGCTTTGGCCTTTGATCTTTGAATCTGCCCAGTTGGAAACGCCCGGAAAGCGTGTGAATGTGCGAATTGGCTCAGAAAACCGGCTAGAACCAATTCGTGGCTGTACTCTAATTTCTGCGACTTACCGACGGGGATCAGTTGCGGTGGGTAGTGTTGGAGTTTTGGGGCCGACGAGAATGGTTTACGAAAATGCGATCGCGGTGGTGGAAGCTGCTGCGGACTATTTGTCGGAAGCCATCGGCGGAAATCAAGCCAATTTTCCTGAAGCCGATGAAGGGCTCCCGCATAGTACGTTCATAGATGCACCCTGATTTGATTCCCCCAAGTTTAAATGACTTGGGTTTTTTTTGTCTATTTGGCGATCGGGCAAATGTAAACATAAAAGTCCAAACATTAAGACATTTTTTAGACTTGGTGAAAAATATGTAAAAAAGCTTAGTGTGGTTATTAAACCGATTTGTCTGTTGGGAATAACCAGGGTTGGCAAATTGCAAATAGCTTCCAGCAAATTTACCAAAATTGCCACTCCAGCTAAGGTTGAACTCTTAAGTTAAGATCGAAGGCGAGATTTAGGCAATTTTTTATTAGGATTAAATGAAATCGACCGATAAAACTAAAAATACCTTTGCGATTACAACGCCTCTGTATTATGTAAACGATTTACCTCACCTTGGCAGTGCTTACACGACTATGGCTGCTGATGCTATAGCCAGATTTGAGCGCTTGCGGGGTAAATCAGTTTTGCTAATTACAGGGACAGACGAGCACGGGCAGAAAATTCAACGCACAGCCGAGACCTTGGGGCGATCGCCCCAGGCTCACTGCGATCTAGTTGTTCCGGGGTTTGAGGCACTTTGGGAGCAATTTAACATCCAGTACGATCGCTTTATCCGCACCACCTCAAGGCGCCACGAGTACATCGTCAAAGAATTCTTCCAGCGCGTCTGGAATTCCGGCGACATCTACTTGAATCAGCAACAAGGCTGGTACTGCGTTTCCTGCGAAGAATTCAAAGAAGAACGGGACTTGCTACCTGGGAAACGGTGTCCCATCCACACCAGCAAAGAAGTTGAATGGCGCGATGAGGAAAACTACTTTTTCCGCCTGTCGCGGTATCAAGAACAACTGCTAGCCCTCTATCAAGAACGTCCTGACTTCATCGCGCCGGAAAGTCGGCGCAACGAAGTGCTCAGCTTCGTCAACTCTGGACTACAAGACTTTTCGATTTCTAGGGTGAATCTGGAATGGGGCCAACCAGTACCCGTTGATCCTAGTCACACCATCTATGTCTGGTTTGACGCTTTGCTGGGATACATCACCGCTTTGCTCGATCCTGATAGCGATCCTAATCTAGAGAATGCTTTATCTAAATGGTGGCCCATTGACATCCACTTGATCGGCAAAGATATTCTGCGTTTTCACGCAGTTTACTGGCCAGCAATGTTGATGTCGGCAGGTTTGCCGATGCCGGGTCGTATCTTCGCCCACGGTTTTTTGACCAAAGACGGCAAAAAAATGGGTAAGACTGAGGGTAATACCTTAGACCCAGTTGAATTGGTCAATAAATACGGTGCTGATGCGGCGCGTTACTATTTCTTAAAAGAAATTGAGTTCGGACAGGACGGCGATTTTAACGAAACTCGGTTTATCAATACATTGAATGCTGAGTTAGCAAATGATTTGGGGAATTTACTTAACCGTACTTTAAACATGGCTCGTAAATATTGCGGTGGAGATGTTCCCGATGTATTGGGCGAAAACATTTCCAGCGACAACCTTCTCAAGGGTATGAGCCTGAATTTGGGCGAGCAAGTAGCTGGTTATTATGAAGACTTAGCTTTTAGCAAAGCTTGCGAAGCTATACTGGCTTTGGTGCGAGCTGGAAATAAGTTTATTGATGTGCAAGCACCTTGGAGTTTGTATAAGCAAGGACAGTTAGAATCTGTCCAACAAGTGCTATATTCGGTTCTGGAATCTGTTAGACTGGCATCTTACCTTTTATCGCCGATTATACCCAATATCAGCAGTGATATCTATCAGCAGCTCGGTTTTTCAATTGACTTTAACGATCAGACAACAGTCAACTGTTTAGCAACTTTTGCAACTCACTCGGTCTGGGGTGCTTTACCAGCAAACCAACCTCTGGGAGAAGCTCAGCCTGTTTTTAAGCGACTAGAACTGCTGGAAAAAGTACCTTCTTAGTTGACTGTAAGCGATCGGGTGCTACGGGCGATCGCAAATTAGCAATTATTTCATTACCTAATCTTTCATAAAAAATTGAGGAATAACAATCATGTTGAATAGAATAGAAAGCAATGACCTTTTTACGCCGGAACAAGTTTTAGAAAATCGGGGAAGAGTGGCAATCTTTATTGATGGCTCTAACCTGTTTTATGCTGCTTTACAATTGGGGATTGAGATTGATTATACCAAGCTGCTATGCCGTTTAACAGCGGGTTCCCGGCTGCTGCGGTCTTTTTTCTACACTGGTGTCGATCGCACTAACGAGAAACAGCAGGGGTTTTTGCTGTGGATGCGCCGCAACGGGTATCGCGTCATTTCTAAGGATTTGGTACAATTACCAGATGGTTCTAAGAAGGCGAACTTAGATGTAGAAATTGCCGTGGATATGATGGCTTTGGTTGGCTCCTATGACACGGCGGTTTTGGTCAGCGGCGATGGCGATTTGGCCTATGCTGTGGATGCTGTCAGCTACCGTGGGGTGCGGGTTGAGGTGGTGAGTTTGCGATCGATGACTAGCGACAGTTTGATTAATGTAGCCGATCGCTACATCGATCTGGAAATGATTAAGGACGATATCCAAAAAACATCGCGCCCTAATTATGCTTACCGTCCCTTATCTGGTCTGAGTTTGATGGATGAACACGACGATAGGTAGGTAATGGGGAATTGCGAGTTCCCAATTCCCAATTCCCAATTCCCAATTCCCAATTACTAAATGATTAATCTCAAATCAAAAACTTCCAATTTCCCATCCCCAAAAGCGGTGCTGCTAACTTTAGTTATGATGCTTTTGGGGATTGGTGCTTGTGCGGCTCCGTCAGACACTCAAAAAAACAAGTTAGCTGACGATCTCAAAACTGCTGAAAAGTCCAATAGCACATTAACGTTAAACCAAGTAGTCTTAGAACAGGCCAATGAAAAAGGCGAATTATTCTGGAAAGTTAAATCAAAGGATGCCGTTTATAGCAAAGATAACAAAATAGTTAATGTTCAAAAACCTGTAGGCAAATTGTTTCAGGATGGTAAAGAGATTTATGACATTCAAGCAGAAACAGGAGAGGTTTTTCAGGAAGGAAATCAGGTGTTTCTGAAAGGAAAAATAGTTGCTACTGACCTCAAAAATGGAGTGGTACTCAGGGGAAATGAGTTGGAGTGGCGGCCGAAGGAAGATGTGTTAGTTGTTCGCAATAATTTGACTGGAGACAACAAACAGATGAATGCTTCAGCGAAGGAAGCACGAGTTTTCACTAGAGCTAGGAGAATGGAGTTATTCGGCTCTGTAGTGGCGGATATCAAAGATCCGGTTTTGCAATTGCGAACAGAGCATTTAATCTGGTTTCTGGATCAGCAAAAAGTCAGCAGCGACAAACCGACTCAAATTGACAGATACAAAGATCAAAAAGTTACAGACAGAGGTTTTGCTGACCAGACAGATGTAGACTTAAAGACTAAGATTGCGACGCTGACAAAAAATGCTCAATTGATGCCATCAGATCCGCCGCTGCAAATAGATAGTAGTTTGATGAGTTGGAATCTTCCCGCACAAAGTGTGGTTTCGCCTGGGCCAGTGAAGGTTTTTCATCGGGTGGAAAAGGTGACGATGACTGGGGATACGGGAAGGGCTGATTTAGATAAGAAAGTTTTTTATTTGACTGGTAATGTGCTGGGTATTGGACAAAAGCGTCAATCTCAATTAAATAGCGATCGGGTAATTTGGTATTTAGCTAATCAGACTTTTGATGCGGAAGGAAATGTGGTTTATCGGCAATTAGATCCGGTGTTTAATTTAACTGGACCAAAGGCTTCGGGACAGCTTAAAGATCAAACTGTGATTGTCAAAGGTGATGGTGGCGGTGGCCAAGTTGTGACGGAGTTTGTACCGGATGAGAAAAACGCAACTTTGGGGAAGTAGATATAACAAAGATTAGATTGAGTAATGTTCTTAGAAGCCTGTTTTAAGAGTAGATTATTGAACCGCGAAGACGCGAAGGACACGAAGGAAGAGTTGATGGGCGGGTTTACGAGATTATTGATTTTAGGCAATTATAGTTGGTTAACCCGCCCCTAGAAATTTTTAACACTTGTGCAATATATTTAATGCTTTTTACAATTGTCCGAAACCTTTTTTGGGTTTATCTTTCTTCTTTTTCTTCTGCTGCTGGCCACCCATATATCCGCGAGAACCGGGCTGCATTCCGCCGCCCATTCCGGGCATTCCGGGCATTCCGGGCATTCCTCCCATACCTGCAAAGTTACCTTGACTCATTTGCTGCATCATGGTTCGCATTTTCTGGAAGTCGCTCACCAGCTTGGTGACATCGTTTTCAGCATAGCCTGCGCCACGGCCGATGCGACGGCGACGAGCAGGAGAACTTGCTAAAAGTTCGGGATTGCGACGTTCTTCGGTTGTCATGGAATTAATCATGGCTTCGGTGCGTTTTAATTGCACTTCTCCTTGCCGCATTTGTTCGTCTGACAGTTTGTTCATCCCTGGTATCATTTTCATGATGCCGCCGAGGGAACCCATGTTTTTTAGCAGTTTGGTTTGTTTGAGAAAGTCGGTAAAGTCAAACTTTGCCGTGAGCATTTTCTCTTGCATTTTTTCGGCGTCGGCGATGTCGAATTCTTCTTGCGCTTTTTCTACTAGCGTCAAGACGTCGCCCATGCCTAGTATTCTCGATGCCATGCGATCGGGATAGAATGGCTGTAAGGCTTCTACTTTTTCGCCGACTCCGACGAATTTAATCGGTGCGCCGGATATTTGCCGCACTGACAAGGCTGCACCACCACGACTGTCGCCGTCTAATTTGGTTAAGATGGCGCCGGTAATGCCGATTTGTTCGTGAAAGGTACGGGTTAAATTTGCTGCTTCTTGGCCTGTCATGGCATCTACAACTAACAGCGTTTCGTGGGGTTGTACTGTTTGTTTGATGCGAAGCAATTCGGCCATCATGTCTTGGTCGATTTGCAGGCGGCCTGCGGTATCGACGATGATTGTATCGACGCCTAGTTGTTTGCCGTGTTCGATGCCTTGGCGGGCGATTTCTACGGGGTCAGTATCGGTGCCTAGTTCAAATACTGGTACGTCGATTTGTTTGCCGAGGGTGAGCAATTGGTCGATCGCGGCTGGTCGATAAATGTCGGTTGCAACCAGCAATGCGGTACGATTTTGTTTGCGGAGGTGCAGGGCTAGTTTGGCCGTGGCTGTGGTTTTCCCGGTTCCTTGCAAACCGGCCATCAGGATGACGGTGGGCCCGGATTCGGCGGTGGCGAGGGGTACGTTGGTTTCCCCCATGACGCGGACGAGTTCGTCGTGGACTATTTTGATGAATTGTTGGTCGGGACGGACGCCTGAAACGACTTCTGCGCCTTGTGCTTTGGCCGCTACCTCTGAAATGAAGTTTTTGACGACTTGGAGGTTGACATCGGCTTCCAGGAGGGCGCGGCGGACTTCTTTGAGCGCGTCTTGGATGTTGCTCTCGGAGATTTTATTTTGTCCGCGCAGTTTTTTCCAGGTGGATTCGAGTCGATCGGCAAGTGCTTCAAACATAGGGCATTGTTGGCTAGTCAGTCTTTTTTATTTTAAGGGTAAATGGGCATATTTGGACTAAAACTAGGGAATTGGGAATTGGGCATTGGGAATTGGGCATTGGGAATTGGGCATTGGGCACCGCAAATAACAAATACCGCAAATAACAAATAACGTATAACAAACAACAAATGACTAATATAAAATTTCTGCAACCGGGAGATTTGCTCAGGGTAATTTCCCCTAGTGGCACTTTGCGAGAATTAACTAACTTTGAACGCGGTATAGAAATTTGGAAATCTCGCGGCTATCGAGTTGAATTAAGTCCCGGTTTTGACGATCGCTGGGGCTATCTAGCCGGTTCTGACGAAAACCGCCTCCGACAACTCGCAGATGCCCTTAATGACCCGGATTGTCGCGGTATTCTGTGTGTGCGAGGCGGTTTTGGCAGCACTAGACTTTTGGAAAAAGGAAAAGTTGCAGAAGCAAAAAATGCCCCATTCCCGATGACCGATTCCCCATGCCCGATTCCCCATTCCCCATTCCCAATTACTGATTTCCATGCCCCAAAATGGCTGATCGGCTTTTCAGATATCACTGCTTTGCTCTGGAATCAGGCTAAATTGGGCATTTGGGGCGTTCACGGCCCGCTGGTGACAACTTTGGCTGCGGAACCGGATTGGTCTGCCGATCGTCTTTTTGACTGTATAGAAGGTCGTCGTTTGCCGCCTTTATCGGGTCAAGGATGGGGTGGTGGAAAGGCTACGGGGAGGCTGTTACCGGCGAATCTGACGGTTGCTTCTCATTTGCTCGGAACCCCTTATCTACCGGATTTGACGGGGGTTATTCTGGCATTTGAGGATGTTTCCGAGGCTCCTTACAGGGTCGATCGAATGTTGACGACTTGGCGAATGTCGGGGGCGTTTGCGGGGGTGCGGGGGATTGCTTTGGGGCGTTTCAGTCGCTGCGAGGTTGACCCGAAGATTCCCAGTTTTAGTATAGAGGAGGTTTTGCGCGATCGCCTGGGGGACTTGAATATTCCGATTGTCTCGGATTTGCCCTTTGGCCACGATGGGGTTAACGCTGCTTTACCTGTGGGAATTATGGCTACTTTGGACGCTGATTCAGGATTGCTAATTTGTGAAGAGTAATTATAGCTTTAATTGGAGATTTGCGATCGGCTAAATAGTCCAGTTGGGTGATGTTGACACTCGATCGCCGAAATTACATTTAAAATGGATTATATGTGGAAATGTTGGTGCAAACACAGCAAAAAGATTTTAAGACTTACCAAAAGAGGTTGATATGAAAACACACAACTTTTTAAACAGTATTGCCGTCGCTGTGCTAGTTGCAGGATTGGCAATCACAGGGATTTCGTCGGGCGCTGTTGCTGAACAAATCGGAAATGGCGATCGCATTGACGGAGTAATTCGCCGCACATCGACCATCTACCGCTTCCGAAATATGTGGGTACCAGGAACTCCCACAGAAGAATTACGCGGTCAAGAATACACCTTCACTGCTAACGAAGGCGATAATATTGACGTTTATTTAGACACCAACAGACGTGGCGGTTTTACTCCTGTGATGGTGCTGTTTTATGGGAACAACAAACAAGTCGCTTTTACCCAAGAGACTTCTTTTAATTATCAGATTCCCCGTAGTGGAGATTACCGACTGTTAGTGTTAGCAAAAGATGCTGCTAGGGGCGGCGATTATAGGCTGGAAGTTTCGGGAATTCAGGGTGACAGACGCGATCGCAATTCACGGAATGACAGGGGAGATAACGGGCGATACGGTCGAGATAGTAACCGCGATGGAGAACGGATTTTGCGAGATGATTTGGGTTTGCGGGCTGTTGATTGTCGCGAGAGACGTTCGCTGGTGAGAGTCAGGTTTGATGATGGAGATACAACTTATTGTGCGATACCAACTCGCAATTATCCGCAGGGAGATTACTACTATAACCCGCGCACTAGGAATTTAGATTCGGCGAGGCTAGATGATAGTAGATATGATGCCGGTCGCGATCAATGTCGGGTGATGGTGGGTGGAAAATGTGTGACTAGATAGTTTCGGTGCAACCAGAATTGATATTACCCGACATCAGGACACGGCACTGCCGTTTCCCTACAATTAATGGGCGATTGTTACATCTTTCATCAAGTTCGATAGATTATTTTGTGGTAGGGACACGGCAATGCCGTGTCCTCCGTTACTGACGCACATTTACCTGATCTCACAAAACACAATTTATTGAAAAATAAAAAATATGAACATTGAAGAAGTTTTGGAAAAAAAAGGAATTATTCATTCAAATCCCGAAATAATGAGCGGTGTCAGCGTATTTGTAGGGACTCGCGTCCCGTTACAGACATTTTTCGATTATCTGGAAGGGGAAGAGGGTTTAGCTGAGTTTATCAAAGATTTTTCTTACTTGGAAAATCCGGCAATAAAAGTGTTGGAAAATCTAGCCAAAATGATGATTTCTAGAGAGAGAGATTCTAGTGTTTATACTTCTCGATGAAAATCTTTTGAGTAAAAAACTAAAGCAACCCTTTGTCGATGCTGGTCATTCAGTCAGCAACGTGTATGACATGGGTTGGAGAGGTTTAAAAGACAGAGAAATTCTCGAATTGGCTGAGAATCAACCTTTTGATGTTTTCATTACTGCTGATAAAAACCTTCCATATCAACAAAATTTGGTAAGTTGCGGGATGAGAATCGTGGTGTTGGAGACTAGCAGCACTCGACCAGATCGTCTTGTACCTTTAATGGTGCGACTTAGTAATATAATAACATCGTTGTCTACCAGTGCAAAAGTTCGGATTAATGACATCGGCGATATTGTTGCAATATTTTAGAACAGGATTTACGCACTCCGACCAAAGAAACCGGGTTTTTCACTAAATCTGTGGGCTGTAACGAAGTATTTCGGAAAAAACCCGGTTTCTCGCCACCCGTCCATAAGTCTTGTAGAACTTTTTTCATCATATATTAAGTATGGGTAGATCAAATAAAAAGTAGGGGCAATTCATGAATTGCCCCTACTTTTTCGATTCAATTAGTTTCCCCAGCGAGTGGGACTTCCAAATGCAGCAGGAGATACTGGAAAAGCAATAGGTTTCCATTCAATTAGTTTCCCCAACGAGTGGGGACAGGAAGCAGTCATTTTTAACAAGCTTCAGTGGTGTGTCGAGAACGTTTCCATTCAATTAGTTTCCCCAACGAGTGGGGACTCTTGACAAACAGCGTAAATTTCCTGAAAAAAATCTCTCAAACCCTTGCCTAGTAATATATCGAGGGGGTCAACGACCGAATAAACATTTCAGCGATTTGCCTACCCCCTCGCAACCAAGCAAATCCCCACTCCCCAAAATCGAGATCGGGCGATTGTTTCCTCAGTCTAGGAGGCCGAATCGATTCAAAACAGATGCTGGGATTGCTTCGTTCCTCGCAATGACAGAAATACTCCCTGCGCGCCGATGAATTTTTTGTCAAAAAGGACGATCGCACAGTGGTAAGCTACCAAAGACATTAAAATAGATAAATCAGAGAAAAGTTAAGATGTCAGCATTAAATGAAGTTCCCTTGCTACTCCGCGCAGCCCGTGGCGAAACCCTAGAACGCCCGCCCGTGTGGATGATGCGCCAAGCCGGCCGCTACATGAAAGCCTATCGAGACTTGCGAGAAAAGTATCCATCCTTTCGCGAACGTTCCGAAATTCCCGAAGTGGCGATTCAAGTTTCCCTCCAGCCGTGGCACGCATTTCAACCCGACGGCGTAATTCTGTTCTCCGATATTGTGACACCTATGCCTGGTTTGGGCATCGACATGGATATCGCCGAAGGTAAAGGCCCAATTATCCACGCACCCATCCGCACTCAGCAGCAAATCGACGCCTTGCAACCGCTGAATCCCGAAGAAAGCTTACCTTTCATCAAAACTATTCTCAAATCCCTCCGCGCCGAAGTCGGCAACAAATCCACCGTGCTCGGCTTTGTCGGCGCGCCCTGGACTTTGGCAGCCTACGCCGTTGAGGGCAAAGGTTCTAAGGATTATGCCGTCATCAAAAATATGGCATTTTCCGATCCAACTTTACTACATCAGTTGCTGTCGAAGTTTGCAGATGCGATCGCCGTTTATGTACGCTATCAAATCGACTGCGGCGCGCAAGTAGTCCAAATGTTCGACTCGTGGGCGGGACAACTTTCCCCCCAAGACTACGACACCTTCGCCCTACCTTACCAGAAACAAGTATTCGATCAAGTCAAAAAAACCCATCCCGACACGCCACTAATTCTATTAGTAACTGGTAGCGGTGGCCTTCTCGAACGTATGGCTACATCCGGTGCGGATATTGTCAGCGTTGATTGGACAGTTGACATGGCCGATGCGCGCCGACGTTTGGGCCCCAACATGAATGTTCAGGGAAATTTAGATCCCGGTGTATTGTTTGGTTCTCAAGCGTTTATTCGCGATCGTATTCTTGATACAATTCGCAAAGCAGGCCCGCGCGGACACATCCTGAATTTGGGACATGGCGTATTACCAGGAACTCCCGAAGACAACGTGCGATTCTTCTTTGAAACCGCCAAACAAGCTGACAAATTACTCGCAGTTACCGCTTGAATTTGACAGGAATTCAAACCCGAAAAAACCTCATTCTCCAAAATCCGTAGGGGCGGGTTCACCAACAACCTTAAAAGTTGCAAACAGGTGAAATAAACCCGCCCCCACCCCACCGAAAATCTCCTTTAACTGCTGGTAACGACGAGAACCCGGAGATCCCCCCTAACCCCCCTTAAGAAGGGGGGGACAAGAGTATTAAAAGTCCCCTTATTAAGGGAGGACAAAAATATTCTCAAAGTCAACCCCTACCTCCCTTCTCTCCCCCCTTGGGTGGGGGATTTAGGGGGATCAAAACTAAACTTTTACCTAAATTTATGGGCTACTAAAGCCTTAAATTCACACCAATAACTCTCTCACTCCCCCACTCTTCCCCTTTTGCAAATGAGCCCCAAAAAAATTTTCATAACGGGTGCAAGTGGCTGTATTGGTCACTACATGACCGAAACTTTGATTCAACAGACAAATCACGAACTTTACCTATTAGTTCGCAACCCAGATAAACTAAAATTTGACTCTAAAGCCCGCCCCGGTATCAACATATTGCAAGGAGATATGCGAGATATCGAGCAATATGCGGAACTTTTACAAACAATAGATGTGGCAATTTTAGCAGCAACAGCTTGGGGCGGAACCCAAGAAGTTTTTGATGTTAATGTTAACAAAACTCTACGCCTAATTCAGCTACTTTCGCCCCAGAATTGTCAACAAGTAATTTATTTCTCAACCGCCAGCATTCTCGGCAATGATAACAATTTGCTCAAAGAAGCAGGCGAACTCGGCACAGATTATATTCGCTCAAAATATGAGTGCATGACTCAATTATCTGAGTTACAAAATCTGCCTCGAATTACAGCACTTTACCCCACATTAGTGTTAGGAGGAGATGAAAATAAACCAGTTTCGCACCTTTCATCCGGCATTCCACAAGTCGCAAAATGGATTAGTTTGATTCGCTGGTTGAAAGCAGACGCAAGTTTTCACTTCATCCACGGGGCTGATATTGCCACAGTAGTTAATTATTTAGTCGAACATCCCGCGGCTTCTGATGAACCGCGACATTTTGTACTAGGAAATTCCCCAATTACAGCCAATCAAGCAGTAGAACAAGCTTGCGCTTATTTGAATAAACCAATATTCTTTCGGATAACTCTATCACCAGGATTAGCTAATTTCTTTATTTGGCTGTTCCGAATTCAACTGGCTGCGTGGGATAGATTTTGTATTAGCTATCGCCATTTTACCTATGAAAATATTGTCAATCCCGAAACTATTGGATTGCCGAGTTATTGTGGCACGATTGCCGATATGTTAAAGACTAGCGGGATTCTTGGTAAGGATATTAAAAGTTAAACTGAGAGAAGAGGAGACGGCATTGCCGTTTCCCTACCAAAAATGATACTGTAGGGACACGGCACTGCCGTCTCCTAATGTCATCTGATAAAAATTCTGATGCTACCCGATTTGATATCAGTCAACGGTCAAATGGGATAAGATATTTGCATTATACCTTGAAAGTCGATCGCACTTTCAATTCCGTCAGCCCGATCGCAACTTGTTTACTGATGTGAGGTTTAAGATACAATGCGAGTTCTCCTAGTTTACCCCCTGTTCCCGAAAACATTTTGGTCTTACGAGAAAATCTTAGAATTAGTCGATCGCAAAGTCCTATTACCACCGCTGGGTTTGGTAACAGTAGCAGCTATCTTACCCCAAGAGTGGGAATTTAAGTTAGTCGATCGCAACATCAGACAAATCACAGAAGCAGAATGGGAGTGGGCCGAACTCGTCATTCTCTCCGCCATGATTGTCCAAAAAGAAGACTTACTAGACATCATTCGCGAAGCCAAACAGCGCGGTAAATCAGTGGCTTGCGGCGGGCCCTACCCCACTTCCGTACCCGAAGAACCCCAAGCAGCGGGCATAGATTACCTGATTCTCGACGAAGGCGAAATCACCTTACCGATGTTTGTCGAAGCAATAGGGCGCGGCGAAAAAAGTGGAATGTATCGATCGGACGGCGTAAAACCCGATGTTACCACAACCCCAGTTCCCCGATTCGATTTGCTGGAATTAGACTGCTACGATTCAATGTCGATTCAATTTTCCAGAGGCTGTCCTTTCCAGTGCGAATTCTGCGACATCATCGTCCTCTACGGGCGCAAACCACGCACCAAAAACCCCCAACAATTGATAGCAGAATTAGACTGCTTGTATAACTTGGGCTGGCGGCGCGGCGTGTTCATGGTAGACGACAACTTTATCGGCAACAAACGCAGCGTCAAACTATTACTAAAAGACTTGCAAATTTGGCAAGAATCACACAAATTCCCCTTTACTTTCAACACCGAAGCATCCATCGATTTAGCCCAAGACGAAGAATTGATGAAAATGATGGTAGCTTGCAATTTCAATGCAGTCTTCCTAGGGATTGAAACTCCCGACGAAGAAAGCTTGCAAATGACCAAGAAATTCCAAAATACCCGCAATTCCCTAATCGAATCAGTAGAGTTGATTGCCAAAACTGGTTTACGAGTAATGGCCGGATTCATCATCGGATTCGACGGTGAAAAAGCCGGTGCCGGTCAGCGGATTGTAGACTTTGCCGAAGCAGCCGCCATTCCCAGCACAACCTTTGGAATGCTGCAAGCTTTGCCACACACTGCATTGTCCCACCGATTAGCAAAAGAAGGGCGGTTGCGCGAGAAATCTGGCAATCTCAACCAGACTACTTTGATGAACTTCATTCCGACGCGGCCACTCGAAGATATTGCCCGCGAATATGTTGAAGCATTCTGCGAAGTGTACGATGCTGAGAAATATTTAGACCGGACTTATCGGCATTTCTTAATGTTAGGTGCACCGACAGCCAAGATACCTGCTCAATTTCCGAGTTTGATCGATTTGCGAGCACTATTCACTGTGGTTTGGCGGCAAGGATTTAAGCGCAGCACTCGCTGGAAGTTTTGGCATCATTTATTCAGCATTTTCAAGCGAAA
Source organism: Tychonema litorale BBK16 (assembly GCF_021648855.1). Taxonomy (GTDB): domain Bacteria; phylum Cyanobacteriota; class Cyanobacteriia; order Cyanobacteriales; family Microcoleaceae; genus Microcoleus. The sequence continues at coordinate 16,203 of NZ_JAKJHX010000044.1, forward strand.
TCCGGCGGTTTGGGATCACTATTTGACTGTGTGTGCTCACAACGAGCATTTCCTGGAATATCGTCAAATTGTGCGGGATGAAATTGAAGCTCAATTAGCTGAGTTTTTGGCTAATGAGTCTCAGACAGTGTATCAAGAACCTGTTGCTGCTGAGGAAAAGGAAGTACAAGTGGTTTAGGGTTGGAGAATTCAACCGAATATCTAGATATCCAACTTCTTAAAGAAGTCAGATATCTGGGTATTTTATTATTTGAATGTTTCCGCGTAGGGAGATTGATGCAAATATGCTTTGTCGGCAGAACCGAAAAGTTTTAGTTTGTCGGAAATGACCGATCGCATTGCATCGATCGCTTTTGCCATCACTTCCAACAAATCTGGATCTGACAAGGAACTGCTAGTTTTTAACACGTCCATATAAGCTTCGCGCACTTCCGTATTAACATTAAATTTAGATACACCTAATTTAATCGATTGACTAATCATTGATTCCGGCAAACCGCTAGCACCATGTAACACTAATGGCACTGAAACTGAAGCCCGGATTTTTGCTAAACGCGGAAAATCAAGTTTCGGTTCGCTCAAGTATTTGCCATGAACATTGCCAATTGTCACTGCCAAAAAATCTACTTTAGTTTCTTGAATAAACTCTATAGCTTCCACAGGATCGGTCATTTTTGCCGCCTTTTCTTCGATGGTCAAACCGTCTTCAGTACCGCTAATTCTGCCGATTTCTGCTTCAACTACTGCGCCGTTAGTGTGGGACAATTTGGTCATTTCACGGGTAAATATGAGGTTTTCTGCATAGGGCAAAGGAGAACCATCTGCCATAATTGATTTGATGCCGGCGCTGAGGGCTAGATGAATGTCTTTTTCTGAGGTGCTGTGATCTAAGTGTACTGCGATCGGTACTGAAGATTGACGGGCTGCTTCCATGCAAAGTGCCACTAAAGGTGATTTTCCGTATTTAAGAGCACTCGGATGAAGTTGCAGCATAGCTGGACTTTTAAGCGCTTCAGCGGCATCAATGACCGCTTTTACTCCTTCGAGGTTGTAAACGTTAAAAGCGCCGATCGCATAGGAGTTTCTTCGGGCAGTTTCCAGCAATTCGCTAGTTGATGTCAGCATATATAGCCTTTCTCAGTAATATAAAGTGCGAACAGGGCATTGGGCATTGGAGTTATATCAAATCCGGTAGCATCGGAATTATTAATATTACTCACAGCCAGGACACGGCACTGCCGTGTCCCTACAATTAACTATGGTAGGGAGACGGCAGTGCCGTGTCCTCTATATCACTCCGGTACTCAAAAATTCACTATTTTTGTGCGTTTCCAGCGTGCAAACCGCACTCTTTTAATGTGGATTCTTCCCACCACCAACGACCTTCGCGTTCGTGTTGATTGGGTAATACTGCTTTAGTACAAGGTTCACAACCAATGCTCACAAAACCGCGTTCATGCAGCTTATTATAAGGCACACCCAAAGCTCGAATGTAATCCCAAACCTCTGCGGAAGACCAGTTTGCTAAGGGGTTGAATTTAATTAATTCATGGTCTGGAGTGGAGAATGCACTATCAGATTCAATGACCGGAATATGATTGCGGGTGCTGGGACTTTGGTCTTTGCGTTGGCCGGTAATCCACGCATCTAAAGTGTTAAGTTTGCGACGCAATGGCTTGACTTTTCGTACACCACAACATTCTTTGTGACCGTCTTCATAAAAGCTAAACAATCCCTTTTCATCTACTAAGGCTTGTACTGCTGCGGCTTCGGGAAACATTACTTCTATTTTAATGCCGTAATGTTTTCTGACTTCTTCTAAAAACTGATAGGTTTCGGAGTGCAAGCGTCCGGTATCTAGGGTGAAAACGCGGAAGTCTTTGGTGATTTTTGAAGCCATATCGATCAGCACTACATCTTCGGCACCGCTGAAGGAAATTGAAATATTATCAAAAGTTTCTAGGGCGAATTTAAGAATATCTCGCGGTGTTTTTTCGCTGTACTCTGCTTCTAGGGCGACAATATTTAGATTGGTCTCGATAGCAACCATAGTTTCGTGTTCTCCGCGATCTTTTTTCTATAACCTTGGATTATAACCCAATACGGTTCAGAAATTAGGACACGGCTCTTGGAGTGTCCCTACAGTATTATTGGCGGTAGGGACACTCCAAGAGCCGTGTCCTCTATATCATGTCTGAGTGCAACCGGAATTGATATGAGTTATGTTGTATTTGCATTGGGATAAATTTATCCGTCCAGCGCTAAACTCTAAGAGGTTGTCGCTGAGCATAAAGCTGATCTACCGTCAACAATAGTCAGGAAGTGTGGAATTATGTCAAAAATATTAGTAGTAGATGATGTTCCCAGCGAACTAGAAATCATTTGTCGTATCCTTCTAGATGTGGGACTGGAAGTGATCCGGGCCGGAGATGGCGAAGAAGCGATCGCCCGTATTCAAGACAAATCGCCGGATCTCGTCGTTTTAGATGTAGTTATGCCGCGAATGAACGGATTTGAAGTGATTCGAGAATTGCGGGGCGATCGCAAAACCGCACATTTGCCCGTAGTATTTTGTACTCACAAAAACACCGATATCGATAAAGCTTGGGGCACTGATTTAGGGGCTGATGCTTACCTTACCAAACCCTTTGAAGCTGAGCAACTTGTGAATATTGTACAGCGTTTGCTATCAGTATAAACTCAATATCAAAGGGAGATATTGTCCATAGGTAGAGATAAATGGTGGCATTTTGTTAATGGCGATTTTCTCTCGAAAGGGCTGCGCTAACGGCAAAGGGGAAACCGATCAAAGAAAATTCTATTATTTTAAGCTACACTAGAAATTAAAAATAAGCTATGGAAAAACCCGCTCCCCTGGCAGCTCTTAGTCAGACAAGTGGAACAAGGCAATTTCTCGTCTTCGCTCAAGGAGACAGTCTGTTTGGCGTAGAGTTAGAAGCAGTGCGGGAAGTGCTTTCCCTGAAAGAACAACCCATTTCGCCGGTGCCGAACACTCAGCCATTTTTGCTGGGATTGACCAACTTGCGGGGTGAAATTTTAGCAGCAGCAGACTTCGGTTGCTTCACAGGTATCGCGCCTGTTGACATTCACCATCCCAGCAGTCGCATCTTAGTGGTGGAAGCGCCAGATCCGCGAGATGTCAGACTGTCTAAAATGCGGATTGGGTTAGCTGTCTCCGGCGTTGAAGGAGTTTTACCTCTCAATCCCGATCGCACTGTTTCGGCAGTAGATGTCAGTCCCGACCTCGCGCCATTTTTAAAAGGTTTGTACAATTGTGATGGACGCTTACTGATGATTGTTGATATAGAAGCGATCGCCCATTCCGAACGTTGGTAAATTGTTAAGTGTTGACTGTTAAGTGTTGACTGTTAAGTGTTGACTGTTAAGTGTTGACTGTTGACAATTTACCACTAACAATTTACCACTAACAAATAACTAATAACCAATAACCACTAACTTATGACACTTATCTATGACTTTCTAGCAACAACTTTCACCCTAACATTACCTGATATCTCCCAACCGCTGCTGATTGGGGTAGCGAATTCTATCGTTTCTTTCTGTTACTTTGCGATCGCCTCACTGATTACCTTGGGCTTGTGGCGCAGTCGCCAATTCGGTTTCGACACCTTCGCCACAGTCACAGCATTTATATTTTGGAGTTGTGCCTTTGGGCACAGCGGTCACGCCGCAGAACACTTAGGATTGCCGCATTCCCCTGTTTTGCAAACTATTTCCGATTGGATTACTGTAATTCCGGCGATCGCCTTTTTAAGCCTCTCCAACCGCTACAGCTTATTAGTAGGTTCTACCCAAATTCTTCAAGCCAAAAAAGATACAGAACAAGCACTTAGCGAAACTACCCAGCGGTTCCAGGCAATTTTCGATCACGCTTTTCAATTGATCGTGCTCTTAGAACCAGACGGTACTCTAATCGAAGCCAATCAAGCAACACTGGATTTGGGCAATTACCAGGCATCAGAGCTGCTGGGGCGGAAGTTTTGGGATGTACCTTGGTGGGCCTTATCGACAACTAGCCAGCAGGATTTAAAAACGAACATTAAACAAGTATCCGCAGGCAAATTTGTCCGATCAGAATACGAAATTACCGGAGTCAATGACCAGTTAATCTTAATCGATATATCGTTTAAGCCACTATTAAATGAAACGGGGGAAGTATTTCAAATTCTTGCCGAAGGTCGTGATATTACTTTGCGAAAACAGGCCGAAGCGGAGTTGCAAAAGCTCACAGCAGAACTTGAGAACCGAGTGAATCAAAGAACTGAGCAAATCCTAGAAACCAATGCACTATTGGAACAAGAAATTCGCGATCGCAAACAAACTGCAATCGAAAATAAAAGATTAATTTCAATCGTCGAAAATAGCTCTGATTTTATCGGCGTAGCAACAATGGAGGGACAGTCAACATACCTGAATCCTGCTGGCATGAAGCTAAACGGACTCAAAAATCTCGAACAAGTCAGAAGCATCAGTATATTGGAAGCCTTCTCCGAGGAAGACGCGAAAATATTGACAGAAGAGATTATTCCTGCTGTCATGCGAGATGGCTTGTGGGATGGCGAATTCCGGTTAAGACACTTTCAAACCGGCGAAATTATTCCCGTTGACTTTACCTTATTTACCCTCAAAGACCCAGAAACAGGCGAGCCTATTGGTTTAGCAACTGTAACGCGCGACATTCGCGATCGCAAACGGGCAGAAGAAATGTTGCGCGATCGGGAAAGACTATTCCGAGCCATTTTTGACCAATCGTTCCAATTCATGGGGCTACTCAAACCAGACGGCACTGTTTTAGAAATCAACCAAACAGCCCTAGCCGCAGCCGGGGTGGGAATAGAAGAAATAGTAGGTATCCCGTTTTGGGAAACTCTCTGGTGGCAGATTTCCCCAGAAGCTAAGCAAAAGGTGCGTGAGGCGATCGCCTTAGCCGCCACCGGCGAGGTAGTCCGCTACGAAGCAGACGTGCTAGTTGCAGGCGGTGCAGTCGTCACCGTTGACTTCTCCCTCAAGCCGATCAAAGACGATGACGGCAAAGTGATCCTGCTGATTCCCGAAGGCCGCGATATCGGCGATCGCAAAATCCTAGAACGAGAACTCAAGGTGCGACAAGCCCGCTTTGACGCCTTTTTCGCCGCAGCACCAGCGGGAATGTTTATCACCGACGACCAAATGCGGTTCGTACAGTTCAACCAGAGACTCTCCGAACTCGGTGGCCAGCCAGTTTCAACATATATTGGCAAAACAGTATGGGAATCTGAACCACTAATGGCACCGACGATCGGACCACTGTACGAGCGGGTTCTGAGTAACAATGAAGCGATTTTAAACATCGAACTATGCCATCCAACTAGCGCACAGCCAGATGTGATGCGGGATTGGCTATCGTCTTACTTTCCGCTACCGGGAGAAGATGGCAAGCCGATCGGGATTGGAGCTTTCGTATTGGAAGTGACCGATCGCAAAAATCTAGAACGAGAACTCGCCTTACGTCAAACCCGCTTTGACGCATTTTTCGCTGCCGCCCCAGCCTCAATGTTTATCTTTGACGACCAATTGCGGTTCGTGCAAGTCAACGAGCAATTAGCCGAAACCACCGGGCCCTCAGTTGCCGAACACCTCGGTAAAACGGTAAAGGAAGTGATACCCGAAATGGTTCATACCCTACAGCCGATGTTGGAGGAGATTCTTGCCACCAATCAACCCTTTTTAAACATCGAAGTTTCGGGAACAACTCTCAGTCAACCGGGCGTACTGCGATATTGGCTAGCCTCTTATTTTCCTTTGCCAGGAGAAGATGGTCAGCCGATCGGTGTCGGCGGAGTGGCAGTAGAAATTAGCGATCGCAAACAAGCAATTACTAAATTAGAAGAAACAACCACCCAGTTAGCCCGTTCCGAATCCGAATTTAGACAACAAACCAATCTCTTACAACTGTTAATTAATAGCATTGGTGAAGGCGTAGTTGCGGCTGACGAAAAAGGCAATTTTGTCCTGTTCAATCCCGCCGCAGAAAACATCTTTGGCTTAGGTGCAACAGACACTCTTCCCAGCGAGTGGACAGCAAAATATGGTTTATTTTTACCCGATGCAGTCACTCCCTATCCCCCAGCAGAAATCCCTTTAACACGGGCAATTCGAGGAGAATCAGTTGACGACACAGAAGTTTTCACCAGGCACGCAGGTGCGCCGGAAGGCTTGTGGGTAAAAATTAACGGCAGGCCGCTCAAAGATGAAACTGGCGCGATCAAAGGTGGCGTAGTTATCTGTCGCAACGTGACCGAAGAAAGAGCATCACAACAGCAAATGCAGCAATTAGCAGAGATGCAGGAACGCTTGCTACAAGAACTCAAAACCCGGCAAAATGCCCTGGATGAAGCTGCAATTGTCAGCGAAACAGACCTCAAAGGAATAATTACCTATGTCAACGCAAGATTCACTAAAGTATCTGGTTACACCTTTGAAGAACTTCTCAACCGCGACCACCGCATCATCAATTCTGGATATCATCCTAAATCATTCTTCCAAGAAATGTGGTTAACAATTACTCGCGGTTTAGTGTGGAAGGGCGAACTTAAAAATAGGCGTAAAGATGGCTCTTTTTATTGGGTTGATTCGACCATCGCCCCGATCTTTGATACCAGCGGCAAAATCGTTAAATATATCGCCATCCGCTTTGACATCACCGAACGCAAAGAAGCCGAAGAAGGACTCGAAAAATTTGCAGCAGAACGCAAAGCAGAAGCTGATTCAATGACACAGCAAGTCCTCAAATTATTGGGAGAAATCAAAGGCGCTGCTCAAGGTGATTTAACCGTTAGGGCTGAAGTTACTAATGATGTTTTAGGTGCTGTCGCCGACTCATTCAACTTCCTGATTGGTTCCCTCCGAAAAGTAGTAACTGGAATTCAAACCCTAGCAGAATTGGTGACATCTGCCACCGATGAGTCAATTACAAATACCAGCCAACTTACCGAACAAGCAGAAATTCAAGCAGTCAAAATATCTGCAATTATGCGAGAAATCGATCGCATAGTTAACTCAATTCGCGACGTGCGAGATGTCTCAGTGCGGGCTGAAACAGTCGCCCAGCAGTCTTCTCACACCGCTGAAGCTGGCGGTATGGCGGTCGATCGCGCTGTCGAAGGTATTAACGAGCTCCGATTGACGATCGCCTCAACCTCCAAAATGATGAAACGTTTGGGCGAATCTTCCCAACAAATCGGCAAAATCGTCACATCAATTTCGCAACTTGCCTCTCAAACTAACTTATTAGCCCTGAATGCTACCATTGAAGCAGCCCGCGCGGGCGAACAAGGTTTGGGCTTTGCGGTTGTTGCGGAAGAAGTGCGAAAATTAGCAGAAAGATCCGCCGGCGCGACTGAGGAAATCTCGGAAATTGTCGGTACAATTCAAGAAGAAATCAGCCGTGTGATGAAGGCAATGGAATCAGGAACATTGGAGGTAGTGGAAGGTACTAAACTCGCCAGTGAAGCCAAAACTCACCTGAATGCGATCATTGAAGTTAGCCGAGAAATGAATGCTTTAGTGCAAAATATTACTCGCGCCTCGGCTAAGCAAACTATTTCGGCTGAGGAGATTTCTAATAGTATGCAGCAGGTGAATGAGATTGCGAATACAACTGCTCAAAAAGGTTCGGATGTCAAAGCATCTTTGGATGATTTGTCTGGTTCTGTTAGCAAATTGCAAAAGTCTGTGGCGAATTTCCGTTCGTAATCTGGGTATTGTCGCAGCGTGCCATCGATGAATGGTACGCTGAGGCTAATCTATTTTTTTTCGGCGATTTATTCTATTTTTCGTGCAGGATGTCAGTATTGACTTCCTCTAGATCTAGAACAATTTATAATTCTCAAGATTGCACACATTATTTTTAATGAATTATTTGGCTTCTAGTTCTTTTAACTTGCGCTGGGCAAACTCTTTTACCTGCGGAGTTTGGGCAAGGGCTAAAGCTTGGCGATAGCTTTCAATTGCTTTTACTTTGTCGCCTTTTTGCTCATAAGCAATGCCGCGATTGTTGAAAGCATCTGCATATTTGGGATTGAGTTTGATGGCTCGATCATAATCGGCGATTGCGCGGTCGTATTCCCCTTTTTTGTTGTAAGCATTGCCACGATTGTTCAAAGCTTCTGCATCTTTGGGATTGAGTTTGATGGCTTGGTTATAATCGGCGATTGCGCGGTCGTATTCCCCTTTATCGTCGTAAGCATTGCCACGATTGTAGAAAACTTGTGCTAATTTGGGATTGAGTTTGATGGCTTGGTTGTAATCGGCGATCTCGCGGTCGTATTCCCCTTTATTGCCGTAAACATTGCCACGATTGTAGAAAGCTTCTGCATATTTGGGATTGAGTTTGATGGCTCGATCGAAATCGGCGATCGCGCGGTCATATTCGCCTTTTTTGTTGTAATTAACACCGCGATTGTTGAAAACTTGTGCTAATTTGGGATTGAGTAGGATGGCTCGATTGAAATCGGCGATCGCTCGGTCATATTCGCTTTTATTGTCGTAAGCAAGACCGCGATTGTTGAAAGCTTCTGCATATTTGGGATTGAGTTTGATGGCTAGATCGAAATCGGCGATCGCTCGGTCGTATTGCCCTTTTTTGACGTAAGCATTGCCACGACTGTAGAAGGCATCTGCTTCTTTGGGATTGAGTTTGATGGCTGAGTTGAAATCGGCGATCGCCCCGTCGTATTCCCCTTTATTATTGTAAGTAACGCCGCGATTGTAGAAAGCTTCTGCATATTTGGGATTGAGTAGGATGGCTTGGTTGAAATCGGAGATCGCGCGGTCATATTCGCCTTTTTTGCCGTAAGCAATGCCACGACTGTCAAAAAATTGTGCTAATTTGGGATTGAGTTGGATGGCTTGATTGAAATCGGCGATCGCCCCGTCGTATTCGCCTTTTTTGTAGTAAGCAACGCCGCGATTGTTGAAAGCTTCTGCTAATTTCGGATTGAGTAGGATGGCTTGATTGTAATCGGCGATCGCGCGGTCGTATTCCCCTTTTTCGCGGTAAGTAACGCCGCGATAGAAATAGATAGCGGCTGGGTCAAGTGCAGCTTTATTTGGTTTAGCCTCTGAAAGGGCAGTTGTTAGTTGCGCGATCGCTTTATCCCAATCATCTGCTACATAACTGGATACCCCCACCGCCACCAGCGTTAAATATTTCAGTTCCTCCGCTAAATCGACTTGCATCTCGAAGCGTTCCAGGGAAGCCACCGCCTTTATGCGAGGCTCTCCCTGAGTTTGCTTGCTTAAATCGAGATAATCCTTCGCAGCCGACAGCATCTCAAAATTCACGCTAACTATTACCTTCTCCTGCGTCTTGTGGTAGCGACCCCAAATCACAATATCGGCATTTTGTGCCTTGCCCAATTCCCGCACCTTGTCTTTGTCTTCTTGAGTAATCACCTGCTTGAGCGGTACTATTTTCAAAGTTTGAGAATTTCCCGCGGCCTCCTGCAACTTCTGCAAAATCGTTTCCGTCACGCCATAATTTACCGGATCTGGCCCTTGAAACTCTGCCACCAATACCTTTACGATTTTGGTTTGTTGTTCGCACTTTTGTATCAGACAAAGAGGCGATAATTGAGGTTGTAGAAAATGCAAACCTACACTACCACCACCGAAACCCAATAGCCCGATCGTCCCTACAATTAGCCAAACCCGCTTTTTTGGCTTTGGCTGAGTCAAATTCTCCCCCGTCGTTTCGGGCGATTCGTCGGGCGGCGTTACTTTTTTAGCTTGTCCGCCACCTGACAAAAAGTGGGAAAAACTCGCCGCAATAAACCTTCTGTATCCAACTCCATCTCATAAGAAATCACCCCCGGTAACAACGGAATCGCCGCCTTGAGTTTTCCCGCCGCCGGAGTTCCCGGCTTACTAAGTGCCGCTTTAATCTCGTGCAACACCTGCATCAATTCCGCATTACCCTGCACCTGCGGCTCAATCTCCAGAATCTCCACTTCCTGAAGCATTCCCGTTGCCAATGCTTCTGCATCCGCCTCCGGCATCGTCAAACCGGCAATTTCCATCCGCCAGCGCGTCCAATATTCCCGTTCAAACTTACCGAGTTCTTTTTTGAGTTTGTCAATCTGCTGCTGAATCCGTACCTTTTCCGCCTCTTCCGCCAACCGTTTTGCTGTTTCCTTGCCCGCGAGTTGTTCGTAATAACCTTTGACTTCCGATTGTAAGTGAGACAGGCGATCGCCAACCATCTAAAACCCCCCAGAGGCGTAAGCAATAATTTAAGATGTCTTCGTATTATATTTACCCAATTCGGGACAAATCGGCAATGCGAAACCTGCAAACCCTAACTAGCAACTTAGACTAACATTGAATTACAGCAGATTGCGTCCGAGCAGATTGCGTCCGAGGGGGTACATTGTAGACCCCCCAACCAGGGCAGGGCGGTTTCATTCTCCAAAAAACGGGGATTTAGGGGGCTCTAGACTGGGAAAGGGGGAACAGGAATTTTCTCAAAGTCCCCCTTCTTAAGGGGGATTTAGGGGGATCTAGACTAGGGTGAAAGCGACATTTCTCAGGGCTTTCAGGCGATTGTTGACACCAATGCCCCGTACCTACCCCCCACCGACTTCATAAACCTGCAATCTGCTGTAAGTTTGAAACCGATCGGAGGTAACAATGGTTCAGATTCCCCCCACGCAAATTGAGCAAATTGAGCAAATTGAGCCGCCCAATTCGCCATCCAAAACTCTGCCGACGATGTACGATCTACCCAGCGAAGACCCGGAGGAACCTGGTTTGCCCGACGAATTTCACGACCTACAACCTCAATTGTTAAGCCGAACCCTACGTTTAACCAATTACTCACGCGAAAATTGTTTCACAGCTTCTGACCTCAATCTCTACTACGATGTCAAACATCATTTATGGCACAAACGTCCCGATTGGTTTCTAGTAGTCAATGTCTCGCGTTTATATGAAGGTAGAGAACTCCGTCGCAGTTATGTAAGCTGGCAGGAAGGACAGTATCCTTATGTGGTAATTGAATTCTTGTCACCGGGAACTGAAAGGGAGGATTTGGGACGTTTTTATAGTCAAGTCTCCAATAACTCGTCAGCGGTAGACGAAGCAGAGCGAAATCCACTGACACGTAAAACACCACCAGGAAAATTTGAGGTTTATGAGCAGTATTTGCGAGTGCCACACTACATCGTTTACAGTCGATACACGCAACAAATACGATATTTCAAATGGGAGGGTGGATGCTATTTTGAACAGTCAATTCAACCACAAAATCCTCGCATCTGGTTGGCGGATTTAGAGATTGGTTTAGGGATTTGGTCAGGAGTTTTTGAAGATGTGCCAAGTAGTTGGCTGCGATGGTGCGATCGGCAAGGAAATTGGCTACTGACTGATACCGAACAAGCACAATTAGAAAAAGAACAAGAACGCCTGGAAAAAGAACAAGCACAAGCTCAACTGCGTCAAGCTGCCCAAAATCTGATGGCTGCGGGGATGGATGTCGATCGAGTTGCTGAAATGTTAGGCTTATCCTCGGCACAAGTGCAAGCTTTCTGTCAGAGTGATTGAGTGGCGATCGCAAATGAAACAAGCGATCGCTAACTATCTAAAACCCCAAATAATAATATATACCCTTTCTGAGGTAGGTGAGGTACAGAAAAATGCTTGCAAATCCTGACATTCAAAGAATCAGGTGTACCTCATCAGGCGTGAGAACCGCTATAATCTGTTTAAATTTTATATTCTGACTATACTCTGACTATACGGCTCGACATCAGCTCGGAATTGATATAATTAACATGAATGATAACGATTTAAACGAGTTAATAGATGCTTTTACCGCAGAAACCCAAGAGTTTCTCCAATTAATGGAGACAAAGTTATTGGGAATGGAATCTGCTGATTTAAAAGAGCGACAAGTCGCAGTTAAAGAAATGTTTCGGGCGGCTCATTCCATCAAAGGTGCTGGTTCGATGTTGGGGTTTCAAAATGTGTCTGCCGCAGCTCATACTCTGGAGGAGTGTTTTGTCATTTTTCGCGATCGCACAGACTTATCAATCCTAGAAGCCGCAACTGTGACTCTTTTGCTACAAGGTGTGGATGCTCTCAAAAAAATTACTACCGAATCAATTCACCACTCCGATGTCAACACTCCCGATCAAAGGTCAAACTTAGAGGCCTTAGCCCAAATTCAAGCTCAATTAGAAGCTAAATACGGCAAGCCAGAACCACCGCCACCTCCGGTAATCACCAAGTCGCCGGCCCCAGAAACCTTAAAATTGATTTTTGAACACGAATTGCCGCCAGTCTTCAATCGCCTAGAAACCGAACTTTCCCAAGCTTCTGAGGCTGATTTGGCAAAAAGTGTGACCGCACTCAATCAGGTTTATTATCAACTTTCCGGTTTGGCTGGAATGTTGCAATTGCCAGAATTTGGGAAAGTTGCTGAACCTCTCAGAGATTTGATCGACTCAAAGGATTTGACTCTAGAACGGTTGCAATCTGAGGGTTGGGCGATCGCGCAAAACCTACAAACTGCACGAGGGCAAATATTAGCAGGAAAGGCGATCCTCTTCGAGGGCTGCGCTAACGAACCCCCCGAAATCTCTCCCGTCACCATAAACGACGAGCAAGAGGGCGGGCACGGGGGCACCGGCCCTACACCGGACACGCACGCACCATCCACCACTCCTACTCCTCCACCCCCATTCTCAAACCCGCAACGGCCGACAATTCGAGTAGACTTAGAACGCTTAACAGAATTAGTCAATCTAGTCGGCGAATTAGTCATCAACCGCACCAACTTAGAACTCCAAGAATCCGAACTGCGTGGCGAAGTCAAACGCATCCGTCGCAATATTGTCGATTTGAACCAATTCGGCGGTCTGTTGCGAGAAGAGTATGACAGAATGAGTTTTGCAGATTGGAAAAGTGCAAATGGCAACCCAGGAACAGGAAAATTTGCAGAACTAGACCAAAAATTTCCAATTATTACTAACAGCAAATCCTCTGTAACCCATCCTCACTTTGATGTCTTAGAGATGGATCAATATACAGAGTTTCACTCTACAGCCTCCGAAGTTATCGAAACCGCCGAAACAATTTCTCACTCTGCCACCAAATTAGACTCCTTATCCATGAGATTCGAGCGCAGTATCGACCAACTGCGCCGCATCACCGAACAACTACGCAGCCGAGTCATGCAGTTACGAGTAGTCAGTTTCAGCCGCGCCGTCGATCACTTGCCACGAGCACTTAGAGATATGTGTCTCACATACAATAAAGATGTCAACTTACTACTATTGGGACGCGACACTAAAATTGATGAAAGTTTGCTTGATGCTTTGCGCGACCCCTTAATACATTTAGTCAGAAATGCGTTTGACCACGGCATAGAGATGCCAGAGATTCGCCAGGAAATGGGCAAACCAGCCAGCGGTCAAATTGAAATAGAAGCGCGACACCAAGGCGGTCAAACTATTATCACTATCGCCGATGATGGTAAGGGCATTGACCCGGAAATGATTCGTCGTAAAGTTGTGAAAAAGGGTTTAGCTACTGAGGAACAAGCCCAAGATTTTTCCATTTCTGAACTCTACGATTTTCTATTTTGGCCTGGTTTCAGCACAGTCGAGGAAGTGAGCAATCTTTCAGGGCGGGGAGTCGGCCTCGATGTAGTGCGATCGAATTTGCGGACGGTTCGAGGCACTGTAAAGGTGGATTCTCGCCTGGGAAAAGGCACAAGTTTTATCCTGAAACTGCCACTATTACTATCGATTACTGATGCCTTGATGGTGAAGACCGATCGCAATAAAATAGCAATACCACTAGATGCAGTCGAGGAAATTCTCCACATTAAAGCCTCGGAAGTACACACCGCTGGAAATCAGCCGATGCTGTGGTGGCGAGAGGAATTTATTCGTTTGGTGCGACTCCAAGATTTGCTGGAATACAGCGTTTTGGGCCCTGATGCCCCTTCTCCTGACCCTTTGACCCAGGATCACATTCCGGTGCTGGTGTTGGCTTCTAGCGAAGGAATGCTGGCGGTGGCGGTGGAACGGCTAATTGGCCAGCAGGAAATTGTGGTAAAACCTTTACCATCCCCTCTGTCTAAGCCTCGCGGGGTTTTGGGAAGTACGATTTTGGGGGACGGTAAAGTTGTAACTATTTTGGATGTGGATGATTTGGTGGGTCAACCTGTGGCAAATAGTTCGATCGCCCCCGTGTCCGGTAAAGCGTCCCACTCACCACCAACTTCGAGTCAGGCACCGCAGATTTTGGTAGTGGACGATTCCTATACAATTAGACAATTGCTGTCTCTGATGCTGACTAGGGCTCGCTACCGAGTGGTGCAAGCGAAGGACGGTTTGGATGCCCTCGAAAAGTTGCAAAACGGTCTCGATTGCAGTTTAGCGATTGTGGATATTGAAATGCCCCGGATGGATGGATTTGAATTTTTGCGATCGGTGCGATCGACCCAACGTTTTGCTAAGATTCCCATAGCCATGCTAACTTCCCGCAGTGGCGAAAAACACCGCCAAATGGCAATGGAATTAGGGGCAAATCAATACTTTACCAAACCTTATAGCGAAGCATTACTATTAGAAGCCATCCCAAAATTAATCAAACATCAAACAATATGATTAACGAACCGCGAAGAGACAAAGAGCGCGAAGAAAGAACAGCATTTTCTTCCTTCGCGTCCTTCGCGCCTTCGCGGTTCAATAATCTTCAATCCAAAATCCAAAATCGACATGACTCACGCCAATTACAATCGCCGCTTTCGCAACCAGAAACAAGGTAAAGTGAGATCTCCTACTCACAAATTCGTTTCCTTTGACCTAGGGAGTGTTTATTATGCTGTTCCGATTGAACGGGTACTGCGAGTAATCAAAGATTTTAATCCCTACGGTTTTTTAGATAATGGTAATAGTTTAGTTACGCATCAAGAAGAACTGATTTCACTGATTAATTTATCAAAGATTTTCCCTGGTAGTAGGAGTATAGCTGACTGCAACTACCTAATTGTTTGCACTTTAAATAAATGCGATCGACTGGGAATTCCAGTTCCTGATATGCCCAAAATTTTAGAAATTTCCGAAGAAGCTTTTTGCGAAATTCCCCTACTGTACCGCCAAGATAATCTACCTGCGGCTGTAGAAAAGTTAATTCGCGCACCTGATGGTTCCGAAGTATTTTATCTCAATTTAGATTTATTTAGTTTAACCTAATTTTGTTATTTGTTATTTGTTATTTCTAATTCCCAATGCCCAATGCCCAATTCCCAATGCCCAATTCCCAATTCCCAATTCCCAATCTAGCTATTTTCAGTCATCATCCAAACGAGAAATCCCAAGATTTGATCAACCGGAGGAAGTGGATAATCTGTTAAGTCAATGGATACACATTGCTCTTCTAATTTAAGAAACCGCCAAACAGTACCGCTAGTTACTGTTCCGTAAATCGTCGATATCGGCTGTTGTTTTTGTTGGTTAAAACGCTGGGCGGCAACCATTTCTGCAAGGCATTGACCCAAGGCAGGTTTCAGATCTTCTTTCTTGGCTTCCACCAATATAACCGCAGGGGCTTTGATAAATATTTGTTCCGGGGAACGACTCAGGAGAAAGTCAACATAACCGGTGAGTTCAGCCTCCGGTTCCACATTAAATTCTTCCCCTGAAAAAACGCTAATTTGTCCTTGAAGTTGCCGTTTTACTTCGAGTAACACAGGATTGATGATACCCTCGGAACGGGCTTTTTCGCTACTGACTGCGATCGCCCAGGGAATCGTTTCTTTCAGAGTATCCCGGAGTAAAGGACTAGGAGTGACTGGGGCAATTTCTGGTAAGAAACGTGCGCCTTCAATAATTGTGAGATTAAAATCGTCTACAGCTTTGCTGAGAGTAAATTTACTATAGGGCATAGGTTGATTATTTGCGATCGCAACTATAGATAATTTTGGGTTAAATGAAAAATATTTTGTTTTTGGCTAAGTACACTGATTGAGTGTACCATGTTCAAATAGAATGCGCTGTAAATCCTATCCTTATAAACAGAAAGTTATTTAGTTATGAGAAAAATCACAATATTGTCGATCGCGCTACTCATGTTTGCAGCAATTCCAGAGTTTCCCCAGGTGGGATTGACGCCAAGTGCGATCGCCCAACCAAAAACTCCCCAACCACCCAAAAAAGACGACCCCAAAAACCTCGGCTACGTCTTCCCCGAATTTGCCGAAAAGCTATCCCAACAGGAAATTGACCTAATCAACGCCAACGTCGAAACCCTGCTACTAACCCAAAGCTGCGTTCGCTGCGACCTTCGAGGTATCAAATTAGTTAATCTTACCTTGAAAAATCCGATCGTTACAGGAGCAGATTTATCAGACGCCAACCTCAGCGGAGGAACATTCGAGATCGCAGATTTTGTCAATACCAATCTAACACGAACCGATTTAAGTGGCTCAGTGTTAATAGGAGCCAGAATCAGTAATACTAATCTCAGAAAAGCCAATTTGACTAATACTAATTTAGATGGTGCTGACTTGCGCTTTGCTGATTTGAGAGATGCCAATCTTTCTAATACGAATCTTCGTAATGCTAACATGGATGGTGCTAGTCTCGATCGAGCAAGTATGGCTGGAACTACTATGCCCGATGGTCGAAAAAATCAATAATATTAAATAATTTGAGTTTTTAATCCACAAACTTCGTCTGCATTAAATTTCGTCTGCTTTGTTATTTATGAGTAGCCTGACCTTTGCCTCTGCCCATCAACTAGCGCGAATGATCCGCGATCGCGAAGTCTCTGCGATCGAAGTTCTCGACGCTTACCTAACTCAAATTGCCAAGCATAACTCGAAACTAAATGCTATTTGTACGCTGGATGAAGATAATGCCCGTACTAGAGCAAAACTAGCAGATGAAGCCCTAGCCAAAGGAGAAAACTGGGGTGCTTTACATTAAGATTACTTTGACAACTAATAACTAACACCCAATAACTAATGACTGATAACTAATGACTAATGACTAATGACTCAGACTTGCGATCGGCTCCCAACAGATCACATCTTCAAACAAAGATTGATACCCCGCCACATTCGGATGAAGCCCATCTGCAATTAAACGCGATCGCCACCAATCACTACCCCGATCGCACCATTTGTCAAAAATATCTAAATAGGGAACTCCCCGCTCCAAACAAGCCAGTCTGGTTGCCTCTTTATATCGATACTGGTCAGCATGACTATAGTACAAACAATCCTGAAAAGGCATTTTACTTTCATCCACCGGCACCATACCCACAAAAATCACTGGACAAAGCCGTTGCGACAGGTTCAATAAGTTATCCAAAACAGTTTTAAAATGTTCAAAATCAGTATAATTGCGCCCGATCGCAGATTGCACTCTCGCCGAATCATTCAGCCCTACCGAAAGAATCATCGCATCCGGGACACGATTTCTGAGCTCACCACGGTGTTTAAACTCATTCTCTAGCCGCTGAGAGACTTGATAAGCGCGATCGCCTCGAACCCCCAAATTATACAAAACGTGTCCAGGACTCTCCGACAGCATCCATTGTCGCCGCAATCGTTCCACCCAGCCCCCGCCCTGACTATCGCCAAAACCATAGATTAAACTGTCCCCAAACGCCACTAATTTCATGGGATGAGAAGTGATCGGACGCAAGCGACTAAATGAATGGGCTGTGGCTACCTGCATAACAAAAATGGTACTTAGTTATTGACTGACATATTGACACTATATTTGAATGCGACCCGATCGCGTTTAACCCGATATCCTGAACCCGTGAATTTACCCTAACTTTTTGGTAAACTAGAATATAACATCAGATAAATAGGTAGTCTCATGGCTAAGCGTCCACCCTTTGATTCAACTCAGCTAACCCGTAGGGCCGAAGAGTTGATTAGTGCTGCATCCAACCGATATCGGATTACGGTACAGGTAGCGAACCGCGCTAAACGTCGTCGCTATGAAGATTTTGACAACAATATGGATGACCATCAAATGAAACCGGTGATGCGGGCTATATTTGAGATGTCTGACGAGTTGACACAGCCGGAAATTATCGGAGATATCTAGACTTGAAAAGTTTTGAGTTGGGAGCAATTATTTAGAGTAGGGGCAATTCATGAATTGCCCCTACTCTAAATTTCGGAGTCAAATCATACTCCAAATCAGCAACACCTGTTTTTCTTCTTCCCTCTTCCTTCTTCCTTCTTCCTTCTTCCTTCTTCCTTCCTCCTTCTACTTATCAAACCGTGAAGAAATTAAAGCTGGCCTTGAGTTTTTTGTTAATTACTTTGAGTGTGGCTATTTTCACACTTCTGAGTTCGATACTAGAATCGGGCCAACTCAGTGTATCCGCTTTGGAACCATCGATATTGCGGGCTAATCAATCTGTGTCTGAGGTGCGAATTTCCCAAGAACCACAGCCACCATTGAGAGTACAAGATGCTTGGAAATTGGTGTATGAAAAATTGCCGGATTTCCCGATCGCCAATAATTACATTTCCAAAGAAACTGGGAAAGTAGACCCCAATAATACTTTAGTCGGACGCTTGATTCGATATCATATGTTTGTCAAAGGACGACCAGCAAATTACCGCTTCGACTGGAAGTTGAGTTTAGCTGATTATTTGGGTGTGACTCCCGATTATTTGGTCGAAAGTGTGTATCCCGGAAACGATGTTTTGCGCTCAAATCCGATGGAAGGCGATCGGGCTGCGATTCAAAGTTTAAATAGAACTCAACGGGATGCTTTAGTTCAAGCTTTGGTTGATGTTTTTACCGGGGATGCTGGGCCAAAGCGCGCACCGACAACGGGCGGAAAACCAGAAGGGCGAAACACTCCGACAATACTGGAACCGCAGCCCGGAGATGCTAAATTATTAGCACCTTAAGAAGCACCTTAAGATTGTGTTTAATTAAATCCAAATTATCCCAAATCAGGCAATCGAAAATCCAAAATCGAAAATCGAAAATTCTTCAATGGTCGATCGCGTAATTAAGACTGGTGACGGGTGGCGTTTGGGATGGAACCCAGATGCGGCGGACTTTCAGGGTTTGGTAGGGGGCGATGGTTGGGCGATCGAACTTACGGAAGCTGAGTTGAACGATTTTTGTCGCCTACTAGCCCAATTAGCCGCCACGATGAGTGAAATGGCGAGTGAGTTGATGGATGAGGAAAAAATTGCGATCGAAGCCGAAAGCAATTTGGTATGGATAGAAGTAGAAGGCTATCCCCAAGCTTACAGCGTCAAGTTGATCTTGAATGGTGGTAGGAGATGCGAAGGTTTTTGGCCAGCGACTGCGGTGTCCAGTTTAGTCCAAGCCACGAAAATTTTAAAAGTTTTTTGAACTTTTTGGGAATTTGATGATATACTGGTAAAACTGTCGGGGCGTAGCGCAGCTTGGTAGCGCACTACTTTGGGGTAGTAGGGGTCGTGGGTTCAAATCCCGCCGCTCCGATAGATGGAATTCTTGATATATCAAGGATTCCATTGTTTTTTGTACACTTGCCAACCTCAAGTCATTTTTAGTCAGGACTAACTACTCGTGGGATTCACAACCAAAGAAACCCGGTTTTGACTATTTTTGTGGGCGGTGATGAATTATTGTCGAAAAAACCCGGTTTCTGAATACTTGTGGGATTTGCAACTCAAGAAACCGAATTTTTACTGTTTCGATCGCCTAATTTAATTCCCTGCTTTTTTTTCTCTGAGTTTCAACAATATTTCTGCATGAACTTCGCGGGTAATCGGATAAAAATAGGTGAGAATCATGCCACCAATTAAAGCAATTGTGGGCAAAGGCCCGATCGCAAATCGAATCGCAAATAGCGCCGAATCTGGCTGTACAGGTGGCGCTTGTCCCTGAACCGTGGCAAGGAATCCAGCTCTTTCTAAAGCCTGTCCCACAAACCACAAACCCAGCGCCAAACCAATTTTTTGCAGCAGTACCATGAACGAATAGAACACACCTTCGCGTCTTTCTCCAGTTTGGAGTTCGTCGAGTTCAATCACATCCGGTATCATCGACCAAGGTACTAAATAAGCAGTGGAAACTCCGACACCAGCCATAACTGCTAACACATACATCAGAACCACTTGTCCGGGTTGCAAGAAAAACAATCCGGCTTGGGCGATAATCCACAAACTCATGCCCATAAAATATACGGCTTTCTTACCGTACTTCTGGCTAACTTGACTCCAAACAAACAACATAGCGAGTGCAGTACCTTGAACCGCGATCGCAGTTTGGGTAAAAGCTGCCGGCGGTAGTTTCATCCAGTCGATCACAAAGTAAGGCAAAATTGAGGCTGTTAATTGCACTCCCAACCAAGAACAGAGATAAATACCAATTACGTACAAAAAAGGGCGATTATTAAAAGCAATCCGCAACTGTTCTTTCAGTGGTAAGGAAGTTGAATTGTCTTCTACTGGATTTTCTTGCAGTTGAGAGAAGACGTGTTTACGAGTTCCCAAAAAGCACCAATACAAAGGCAAGACTGAAATCACCGTACAGACAGCACCTAATATGATGTATTTTTGGGTGTTGTCTTTAACTAAGGCAAAGATAATTTGTGCTAAAATTAGTGACAGAATGCTGCCACCGATCGAGAAAGCAAACCGAAAACTATTTAGGCTAGTTCGTTCGTTGTAGTCTTGGGTTAATTCTGGAGTAAGTGCGGTGTAGGGAAGATTGACAGCAGTGTAAGCGGTGTTGAATAAAATAGAAATAATCACATAGTACCAAAACAGTATCGTGGGATTTTCGCTAGGAACAATCCACTGCAAAAAGAAGAAGATACCAAAGGGAATTGCACCGTATACCATCCAAGGATAGCGGCGGCCCCAGGGGTGAGAGGTGCGATCGCTCAAAACCCCCACAATGGGATCATTGATAGCGTCCCAAACCTTACCAATCAGCAGAATATTGCTAGCAGTACCAGGAGACAAACCGGCGACACTGGTAAAAAACAGTAGTAGGAAAAATACCAGAACATTCGCAGTGATGGCTGGGCCAAGGTCTCCCGCACCGTAGGCTAATTTTGTCGAGAAACTAAGTTTTTTTGCTTCGGGGTTGTTGGGCGCTGCGATCGGAGGGGAAGTGTTGCTCATAAACTTTGATTGCGGTTATTGGATAGGTGGGGACTTTGTAGTAGGAGTATAGCTTGCTATTCGTCTTATGACTAAATTACTCATATCAATTCCGGTTGTACCGGAATGATATAGAGGAGACGGCAGTGCCGTGTCCCTACAATGTTATTTTGGGTAGGGACACGG
>NZ_JAKJHX010000045.1:0-33816 GCF_021648855.1 Tychonema litorale BBK16
AATGAACGCCGACGGCAGCCTGGATACTGCTTTCAACCCCACTGGCGGCATGAATGGCGATGTCTATTCGATCGCCATTGACAAAGGGCGCAGCATCTACTACACCCCCAACGCCGGATTTAACGGTGTAGACACCTTTCAATACACCGCCACCGACGGCATCGCCTCCACACCTACCACCGTCACAGTCCTCGTCAACGACTCCCCTGCACTAGATAATTCCGGCATCCCCACTCTCAACCCCCAAAACCAAAACGACAGCGCCAGCACAGGTACGCTGATTAGCACCATCATCGCCAACCTCGGCGGCACAGGCATCATCGATCCCAACGCCAGCGCCTTACAAGGTATTGCCATCACCAACCTCGACACCACTAACGGCACTTGGCAATACACCACCAACGGCACAACCTGGAATAACGCCCCAGCCGTTTCTGCCACCAACGCCTTACTATTAGCTAGTAATGCCAACACCAAAATCCGATTTGTTCCCAATCCAGGTTATAATGGCACTCTCACCAACGCCCTCACTTTTGCCGCCTGGGATCAAATTACCGGCATCAATGGCGGTGCAGCCAACTACACCACAGACCGAACAAATAACACTACATCAAGTGTTTTCAGTAGAGCTACTGAAACTGCCAATATTGCAATTAATCCCGTTCCCACTGTTACCAGTGTTAGTGCCACGACAGTAGACGGGACTTACGGTATTGGTACATCCATTGATATCACCGTTCAATTCTCTCAAATAGTTAACGTCACGGGTACGCCGAAACTTAGTTTAGCAGGTGTAACTTCTGTTGCGAATTACATCTCAGGCAACGCTAGCAACACTTTAACATTTCGGTACATAGTAGCAGCAGGTGATAGCAGTCCAGACTTAGACTATATTTCCACAACTGCTTTATCCCTGAGCGGGGGTACTATTAAGAATGCGGCCAATGGTGATGCCATCTTAACTTTAGTAACTCCCGGTGCAGCGAATTCTTTGGGAGCTTCCAAAGCAATAGTTATTGATGGCCTTGCACCCACAGTTGCTTTAACATCAACTTCAGCAACAACAATAAATACACCATTTTTAGTCACAGCAACTTTTAGTGAAAATGTGACAGGATTTAGTTCGAGTGGCATTAATGTTACTAACGGTACGGTTAGCGGTTTTACAGGTAGCGGCACGACTTATAATTTTACAGTCACACCTACTGCTGATGGTAATGTCACAGTTGATGTACCTGCGGCTAAAGCTACTGATACTGCAAGTAATAACAATACCGCTGCAACTCAACTGACTCGTACTGCTAATATCACCGCACCTACTGCCAGCTTGGGTGCAGTTTCCAACATTACTACAGCGGGTGGTACAAGTCAGACATTAACAGTTACTTTCAGTGATAGTAGTGGAGTTGATGTTACCAGTTTAGATAATTCTGATATTGTTGTAAATTGGTCAGGTGGTGCAATTCCCGCTACATTTGTCAGCGTTGATACTAACAGTAACGGTACGCCTCGCACGGCAACTTATTCACTGACTCCACCTGGGGGAAGTTGGGATAACACAGATAATCGCAGTTACGCTGTTAATTTGCAAGCATCGCAAGTAAAAGATAGTTTTGGCAATCAAGTTTTAGGTAGAAATTTAGGCAGTTTTACCGTTAACATTGCCACGCCAATACCAATTCCGACTCCAATACCAATTCCCACGCCAATAACAGGTACTCCCGCTGTCATTCTCATTCAACCACTCGGCAGTACCGATGTACTTGAAAGCTTAGGCAACGATATATACAAAGTGCGACTAAATACTCAGCCAATTGCTAATGTCACCGTTGCTATTACCCCTGGAACCCAAGTTACTGTCAGCCAACCTGCCCTTACTTTTACTCCCGCCAATTGGAATGTCGCCCAAACGTTAACGGTGACTGCGGTTGACGATGCGGTTGTTGAGGGCGATCGCACCAACACAATTAGCCACGCCACCACCAGCAATGACACATTGTATAATAATCTCGTCGTCCCTCTCACAGTCAATATCAGTGATAACGATAACTTAGGCGATGTCAAAACCTTGTTGAAAAAGTCAGTAATCGGTTTGACAGATAAGGACGATCGCATCACAGGATCGGCTTTAAACGATATTATCCACGCACGCCCCGGTAATGATTATCTTGATGGCAAAGCAGGCGATGACTTGCTTTACGGACAAAAAGGGGATGACGGTATCAGCGGTGGTGATGGCAATGACATTATTTTTGGCGGCCAAGGGATTGATTTTATTCAGGGTGACGGCGCCCTTGACATGATTTACGGAGGTAAGGAAAACGATCGCCTTTACGGGGGCGATGGCGACGATATATTGTTTGGCGACGGGGGCAATGATTACTTATTTGGAGAAATGGGTGCCGACACTCTCACAGGCGGATTGGGTTTTGATGTGTTTGCGATCGCGATCGGTAGTGGTGGAACAAGCTTAGCCGCAGCCGATGTGATTACTGATTTTACCCTAAATCAAGACAAAATTGATTTAATTGGCCCCCTTGCTTTTAACCAGTTAAATATCTCTCAAGGGACGGGTCTAAATATTACCGATACTATAATTCAGCATCAGGTAACAGGGGAATATTTAGCTGTATTGAAAGGAGTGAGTGCCAGCACTATAATTCAGGTAGTGACTTTTGTGGTGTAGAGGTCGGCGATACCGATAAATTTTGCATCTCACCAAACGATACTATTTATGCTCTAATTTAAAATTAGACTGTTATGTCTCAAAAAAATAAAACCCCTGTGGTTATTTTATCTCTGATGATGACGATCGCGATCGTAGGCACTTTCCTATGGTGGTTTGCAAGTCGCAGTAGCATAAATCTCCCGACTCCACCGTCACCAACTCGGACTCTTCCCAAGGCGCCGACACCGAAACCGCGATCGTCATTCGATTTTAGATTTTAGATTTTGGATTGATTCGATGGATAAATCCGGGGGTTTGTACCATCAAGAAATTTTTGGTTAACTCTCCGATAGATAGAGGATTTTTTAGCTTACTTCAAAGCTGGCTTGACAACCAGAATCCCTTTACCTGGGCCTTCATAAATTTCAACCCTAGATACTTGTCCACTACCAGCATAATATGTTACATCTGCTTTGGATCTAGATGGCATTGATTGCCAAACACCATCTGGTGAAAACACCAAATTAGTTGTGAATCCATCATTCCAAGTAATTATAATTTGATTGGGATCTTGCTTAATTGAACAGCCGATTGTTTGTGCTTGCTTTTGATTTTGTCCATAAAAACTGCACTGAGATTTATAATTCTCAGTAGATTTTTTTGTCTGGGCTTGAGCACCGATACCGAAAGTGGTGACAGATGCTAGGAGCACATTTGCTACCAAAGCCGCTTTATAAAACAAAGATGAGTTGAGTTTCATAGGTTCGGAAATTTAGAGAAGAATAGCTGGCTTTATGTTATCACAATAATCGTTAATTTGGTAGGGGCAATTCATGAATTTCCCTAGGGGTAATTCATGAATCGCCCTAGGGGTAATTCATGAATCGCCCTAGGGGCAATTCCTGAAATTTAGTAGGGGCAATTCATGAATTGCCCCTACTAAATTTCAGGAATCAGGGCACGGATATGTTGCTAAACTTGAGAAACTGCGATCGCCCTAACTTCTCTGTCTCTCTCAAAAATAGCTCGCGGTTTAAAAGCAATTTTTAACAACAGCCAAAGCGATCGCAATTCTCCCGGAGTCTCCTGACGCAACCACTGTCCCGGCCGACAATAGAGCATTTCAATCAAACAACGGTGTTGACTAATATTGAGGCGATCGAAGGCAATTCGTACAATGGGAAATCCTACTGTGTGAGCACTTGAATCCAAGGACAATTTATCCCTAACTAACTCAATCTTCGCTACAGAAATCAAACATTTCTCTTCCATGATTTCCAAAGTCGCTGCATCACAATCTATCAAATCTATAGGAAAACTATGCTCTTTGTCCAACGGGCGCATTGACTGCAATGGCTGCCTAGATTTGACTGTTGTACCCTGTGATAAACTTTCCGTTACTGCATATTTGGGTAAATTTTCTGTTGTGAAATCAGTATCTTTTCTACCTTTACCTTTACTAGCAAAACTTGGCTGCTGAGTCAGGGTAACTTCAGCACCACTTTCCGAAATCATCGTAGTTATACCCCAAAAACTTTCACCGTTAATATTCAATTGTACAACCCGGCGCAAATTGAACCACTCATAAATATCCGGTTTAGGAATATCCACCAAAATCAGCAACGCAATCCCCAACATTAGCAAATTGTAAGCACTCCAAATCCAGCCAAAACTCGTCCCTTTCAACGCATCTGCACTTGTTGAAAATTCATGTACACCACCAAAATTGTGCAATAAATAAATGTTGAGATTTTGGCACAAACCGCAGGCTGTAGCTACAAACAAGATGATTAAAGGCCATCCCAAATTCCAGTTAAAATGAAACCGATCGCTAGCAATGCCTTTTGGTGTCACTTTGAATCCTTTCCCAAACGGATTCAGCATCGCACTCACCACCGTCACCGCTAAAGGGATACACTGGACAAAGGAGTAAACATCGGAAAGCAAAGCCGATCGCGATCGACGGTTCAGCCAAGCAAATACTGTAAGTTGTACCGAATAGTAAGGCAGAAAAAAGTACAATAATTCCTGGGAATTTGTCCGCAAAGGAAGTATGCCTAAAAACCAATAAGCCAAAGGTATGAACAGAAATAAAACCCTGGTTAAACTGGTGAACCAGTGCAGCAATCCTTCCAAGTGAGACAGTCTTTGGCGGAATTTCAGGCCGTGAATTGTTAAAGGATTGGAATCAATAAAAAATGCTTGAAGTGTGCCTTGGGCCCACCGTAATCTCTGAGTTAGGTGAGCATCTATATTTTCCGCAGCTAAACCAGCACTTAATTTTTCATTTAAATAAACTAAGCGATATCCTGTCGCTGACAGCCGAATTCCTGTAAAATAATCTTCGCAAACTGAATTGGTGACAAAGCCTCCCACTGCTTCTAAAGCACTACGTCTGAGGACAAAAGATGTGCCACAACAAACTACGCTTTCTGCACCATCTTTGATGATTTGAATTTGCCGATAAAATACTTCTTCTTCGGAAGTGAGAATATTTTCTAATCCTAGATTGCGGGCGATGGGATCGTGATTGTAAAAGCTTTGGGGAGTTTGGACTAAAGCGATTTCTGGATTCTGAAAAAATCCGATTGTTCTAGCTAAAAAGTTGGTTGTTGGAATAAAGTCTGCATCGAAAACAACTATGAGTTCCCCAGTTGTTAAATCTTTGGCATGATTGATATTTCCAGCTTTTGCATGGATGTGTTCTGGTCTACTTATATATTCACATCCCAATTCTTTTGATAATAATTTGATTTCAGGACGTTGAGTATCATCCAGCAAATATATTGTTTTGTTGTGATAGTTTAGAGCTTGACAACCGATGATTGTCCGCCGCAAAATAAATGCTGGTTCGTTGTAAGTTGGGATGAAAATATCTACTGTAGGGGCAAAGTCTCCCGACTCAACGGCAATTGCCATGCGATCGGCTTCTGCGCGACGGTCTTTCACTCTCAGCATTAGGTAAAGTTGAATACTGCTGCTGAAAATCATTAACATTTCGAGGAAAAACAGCCCCAAACTAAAGATACCATTGAGGGGATTGCTTAAATTGAGAGTTGCGAGCGATCGCCACAAAACGTATCGAATAGTCAAAGCCAAAACTATCGAGATGACTACAGCCTGTGACCATTTCTGCGGTTGAGGCGAAATTTTAATGGTCGCGAAGACTGTTGAGACGAGGATGACAGTGGGGATTAATAAATACATCTCGCTGATAGCAGGCACTTGCGTCCACACAGGCGGGTTTTGTTGCCAGATGTTGATTTGGGTGAAAATATCGCTGACAGTACCTTGACCGCACAACCAGGCTATACTCATTGTACTTGCGAAACCAAATAGCCCTAATACGACTAAAGTGGCGATCGGCACGCGGTGTTTAAAGCCTTGAAGGTTAAATCTTGAATTTGCCATAAGTGAAATGTTCGATCGAGTTTACAACACGTTTCACAAACCATGTAAACACACTTTAACATTTTCACAATTTGATAGAAACAGAGGACACGGCAGTGCCCATAGGTGTCAACTTAAGGCTGAAACCTTTGAGAAATACGGGTTTTATGCCAAGTCTAGATCCCCCTAAATCCCCCTTAAGAAGGGGGACTTTGACCGGACTCTTGTCCCCCCCGACCTAATGGGGGCTAGGGGGGATCTAGGCTTAACAGTCAAACACTATTCTGTGACTGGGTTTGACGTTAAGTTGACACCAATGGGCAGTGCCGTGTCCCTACCCCCATAACTGTAGGGACACGGCACTGCCGTGTCCTCCTAATTCCCGTTTCCTCCTATCATTTCGATGCAACCGAAATTGATATAACTAATCAACAACTTCCAATTGCGAAATAGCATAGCGGGCGACAGTCAAACTAACCCTAGCCTGTTCCATTTCAGATAATTCTTCCCAAGACTTACTAAAAACCATCCCTAATTCCCCACCGCCCGCATCAACATCTCGCATCGCATAGGCCAAAGGACGGGCAAAAACCTGCAAATCTTCCTCAGCCCACTGAGGTAAAATATCTACTACACACTCCACCATTTGGTCAGCCAAAAGTTGATACTTAACTGTTGCATTTTGGACACTTTGAGCGATGCAGGCGAGTAAATCTTCAGGAAAGCGAGCAAACTTTTCGCGCAAAGACTTTTGCAAACTTGTAGTTAACCAGACTTGTTCCAATTGCGAGAATAATGCTTGTGACTTCAAGGAAATATCCGCGTCGCTGAAGGAATCTGATAGTGCAAACTCCTGTTCTAAAGCCATCAAATAAGATTCTGATTCAAGCTGTGTAGGATTCCACGGGTAAGCAACATCGGTCTGAACAATTGTTGCCAGAAGTTCCATCTCGGCCTGAGTTTCACAGTCGCGAAAATATTGAGAATCAGGAGTTTGGGAAGCCATAACTTTATACCTAAATGGGAAAAAAATACAGAACAGGAATGAAAGGGAAGTACGAGTTACGAGTTGTAATATTAATTCCGGTTGCATCAGAATTATTAACCGAAAGTAGGAGACGGCAGTGCCGTGTCCCTACCCAAAATGATATTGTAGGGAAACGGCACTGCCGTCTCCGACCTATCATTCCGGTGCTCAACGTCCAAAACTTTGCTGTGCCGATCGCAGATTACTGAAACTAGCTACACCATCACCTCAATTGGTTCCGCAATCAGTCTCACTTTAACCTCAAGTTTTGGGTACCTCAATTGTAAACTCGAAGATCTGACCTTGAGAACTGCCAAATTTTAGCTGAACACCCGATCGCAGCAATAGTTCTTGGTGGTGAACCCTTTGCCATCCATCATCCCCCAACACTAGAGTGCCATAACGAGAGAAATCCCGCAGGAAGTAACTAGGTTCTTCCCGGCCATCTCCCACACTGTTGCGACAAAAAATCTCCGCGTGTTTTTGAGAAACCCACTGTTCTCGAATCACCACATCATTGTCCTCCCAGCGCCCAACTCGAACCATCCCAGCCCGAATTGGCCAAACCCGATCGGGATTTGAACCGAGGGAATTTTCATTTTCGCCGCGCCCCCGCAAATAAGCAGCAGAGGGTAAACGCCCCAACCAAGTAGAAGAATTTATAGGCAATTCAGTCTTGATATCATCTACCGGATCGGTCAATTGACCGTCAAACTCCGGGTGCATATACAACACAGGCAGAGTCCAAGCCGGTTGATTGAACTTGTAAACTGTCAGTAGCTGCTGTCTACCGATCGCCACAGCCTGATCGATCGCCATCCTTCCAGCCAAAGCTTGGGCAAAAGTTTGGATAAAACTCAAGGCTTCGCGATCGGCGATCGAATCCCGCATCCCCAACACCGCCGGCACCCCGTGATGGATTAACACCTCTGCCAAACTGCTACGCGCGATCGCCTGTTTCTGCCCATTGCCAGAATCAACCATTTCCACCGCCGGTTGAGCGCCCCAGCAGGCATTGAACACCGCCAACGTCACCCCCCCCCGGACTAAAACTTGAGCCAGTTCAGTGCCATTAATAATGGTGTCAGGCCCCAAAAACAAGAAGCCTCCATCAGGCCCCGGCATCCCGTGGCCAGCGTAAAACAAGATGTTATAAGCTTGTGTTTCCAAGCGAGAAATTAGTTCGGCTGGGGCGGGTTCGATCAGAGTATCAACGCGAGTCGGAACACTGACATCCAAGTATTTGCCACTGTCATCGGTTTTGCTGGCATTTTCCAGAACTTCACGCAAGGCTTGTGCTTCTTTTTCCAACTGCAATTGCCGATTGCTGGTTGAAAATTGAGAATTTGTAGCAATTCCGGGATCTCCTTGTCCCAAAACTAGCAAAATATTTAGTGATTCCGCCAGACGCAAGGGCCCCAAAGGCTCAACATTGCTAGTAGTCCGACTGAACAATAGTTGTTGCGACAGAGAAATTGCCGGTTGACCGGCTTGAGGCTGCATAATTTCCCAAGGTAAAGCAATTAAATAGGGTTCTCGCAAATCTAGCCGGACTCGCAGGGGTTGATTTTGCCCGATCGCAATACCCTTACTTTCTTGGAGACTACCTTGAATTGGCCCTTCAAACAACCATTGCCAAAGATTAATCCCAAAATGCTGCATGAGGCGGCTGCTGTAGCTGGCTGGTTGTGGTGGCGGAGTTTTTCCCGCTTCACCGAGTGCTCCTGGATTGAGATTGATTGGTGTTATTTGCGATCGGGGTAGCTGGGAGTTAGGGCTGAGTTTTGCAGTTTCTGCCAGTATCTTCTGGCTATTTTGGGGTGATACGAAACTGCGATCGGGATTTAAGGGCAATTCATGAATCGTCCCAGAGGAGGAGAACATTTCTTGCCAAGCTTGCCACGCTTGGGATAGGGTGTCCGGCCACATACAGTCATGGTGAACATACCCGCTGGGATAGGGGGCCTGTAGAACCCAGGTGGCAAAATGGTTTGCCCCAGAGGTTTTCATGCGAGCGATCGCTATACTGAGGCAAGGACTTTCAGGGCGCGCCATTCACAACTACCGAGTCTGGACATAAAGTGCGATCGAGTTTATCTATTTAGTAGTGTATCGGGTTTGGGGCTTGGTAGAGTAATTAGTCCTCAACGCAGCGATCAGGTAATTCCGTCATTGCGAGTGTTTTTAGCTAAACAGCAAGGTGAGATGAGTTATGAGATATAGTAACGCGATCGAACTTCGTCTGTTTTTGCTAAAATTAAATAGCTCTAAACATTACCAATTAGGAGCATTTGACGCTTTATGTCTAAGCAATCAGTCATCACAAAGTATATTGAAATTACACCGGGAGTGCTTGGTGGTAAACCACGCATTGCGGGCCATCGAATTTCTGTAGCACACATCGCCCAAATGTATCTTAAGATGGGAGAGTCTATAGAAGAAATCGCTAGGGACTATAATTTGTCACCGGCTTCGGTTCATGCAGCCATGACTTACTATTACGATAATCGAGAAGAAATTGACCGCCGCACTGCTGAATCAGATGCTTTTGTTGAAGAGTTGAAGCGTCAGAATCCACCTTCTAGTTTGCAGGAAAAGCTGAGGGAAATTAGAGGTGAGTGAACGCATCCGCTTTCATTTAGATGAGAATGTTAAATCGGCTGTGGCGCGAGATTTGCGTCGGCGCGGTATTGATGTTACAACAACTATTGAGGCGGGATTGCTTGCTCAGACTGATGAATCGCAGTTAGCATTTATCTGCGAACAAAAGCGGGTAATTATGACTCATGATGATGATTTTTTGACGATCGCCAGTCTTAGCAGCGAGCATCCAGGTATTGCTTATTGTAAGCAAGGTACTCGTTCGATCGGACAAATCATTGAAGCTCTGGTTTTGATTTATGAAGTGTACGCGCCTGAAGAAATGGTTGGGCGTGTTGAATTTTTGTGAGAAATGGCAAAGGGCGATCGCACTTTTTAGCAACCTCAGATGAACGGGGATGGATGTGGATGGGGGAAAGGGCGATCGCCTTTTACCCAATCAAACTGTAAGAGTAAAAACAGCTTTATGGTGGAAAGTAGCGATAAATATCTTTCCGGTGAAGCACCCTAGCAAAAGTAACAGTTTCGCCATCAAAATAAAAACCTATTCGATAGTCGGCAACCCGAACCCGATACGCATTATCATCACCTTTCAATTTTTTCAAGTTAACAATTGTTTGTAAATCATTACTATTTGGAATTTCCGCAAAAGCAAAATCCTTGATTTGCTCAAAGACAGGTGTACTTTTAAGAGCTTTTAAATCCTTTAAAAAACTGGGCAGATATTCGACTTTCATTCTGTTTCCAGTTCTGCAAGTGCTTGCTGTAAATTTAAGGGGGTTTCATTTTTTACTTCGCCCATAGCCAATAGAAGTCCTCTATCTTCGATCGCTTCTAGGAAATACTGATAGTCGGTATAATCTAGAATAACTTGACTAATGTTGCCTTCGGCGTCGAATATCAATTCTTTGGCAAGTGGATAATCTTCTATTTTCATATTTTTTTATGTGGAGATGAGTTGGGAGGGAATGATGCTTCATCGGTTGAATTTTAGTCAATTATAACAAATTAGATGTTGTTTGTCTATTCAGATTTTAAGGGCGATCGCACTTTTTAGCAAGCGCAGATAAACGGAATAGATGCGGATGAATTGACCCCGCACTTTAAGGATGAGGCGTAATTGTGTATTATGACTTACGAATAATGCCCAGAAACCGGGTTTTTGCGAAAATACTTCACCGCAGCCAACAGATTCGGTAAAAACCCGGTTTCTTTGTCGGAGCACATAAGTCCTGCAATACTTATTCTAGGGCTTTAGTGCATTACTGACATCCCCGAATATTCCTTCTAATTCCTGACCATTCATTGGCTAAACTAGATTGAGAACTAGAAATTTTCCGACCCAACATTTGAGGATTTCTTTCATAAAATATCAGGTCGGTTTTATAGTTACACACTTTTCTTTTGTCACTGGTATCTGAAGGTGTACCATAGTTAGATATGTTGGCTAGTTGTTGAATAGACATCATACCACTATAGGTACGACCGCCAATTACCCATGTAGGAACACTCTCAATTCCTGCTTTCTCGCACTGGGGATTGAATCCACCGTTTCTACCATTTGGGAAACATTCAATATACGGAACTTGGGTGAAAGCATCTCCAAAAACTTGAATTTGTCTTCGGCACACAGGACACCAAGAAGCACTGTACATTTTAGCACCTGCTTGTTGGAGATGATAGGCTAGGGATGCGGCGGTTTGTGCGGTGGCTGGTTTGACTAGGCTGGTACATTCTATGCCAATTGCACCGATTAGGGCTAGTGCTCCTAATATTTTGAATTTTAGTTTAATCATGATTTAAGGTCTGTGAGAGGGTTGGGAGTTAAGGACGGTGGTTGTGGGAAGTTTGGGTATTGGGGATTGTTTTAGAGGGCGATCGCACTTTTTGTCGTCAAGGGCGATCGCACCGTTCCAATATTCCTAAATCACTGGCAGATTGATGGAGACAAAGCTACCGCTTAGCTGACTCGGAGTTACACCGACAACAACACCCAAAATTTGAGTTGAACCTGCAATTTTAATGAAGGTGTTTCCTTCTTCAAAGTTCAAAAGTAGGTTGGCTTGTGTTAATCCTTCTGTCAGTCCAATTTTATCTACACCTAATTGGAAGTCTAAGATAGCATCTGGCAGAAAATCACCAGTTACGGCCGCATTTTTGGGCAAGACAAAGGTATCGCTGCCGGGGCCGCCGATTAAGATATCTCGTCCTAAATCGCCGCTGAGGGTGTCATCGCCTTCGTTTCCTTTGAGGCGATCGTTGTCTGCACCTCCTAAGATTAAATCATTGCCTCGGCCGCCAAAGATGTTGTCATTTCCGCTGTTGCCAGTGATGATATCGTTGCCTTTATTGCCGTAGATGATGTCATCTCCGCCAAGTCCGGCAAGGGTGTCATCGCCTGCGAAACCAGCGATGCTATCTGCTGCATCTATGCCAACTAGATTGTCGTTTTCAGGAGTTCCTAAAACTTGACGCAGTGGAGGACGAGTTGGTGTAGGCGTTGGTGTTGCTACAACATTATCTGTCACCGATTCAGTACCGTCATTTGTGACTGTAGTGCTGGCGAAATCGAAATCATTCGAGATGTCTGGGTCGTATGTTTTACTCGTTATGCTAGAGGTGCCGGTGATGTTTCCGGTTGTCGGCGCGGTAATGGTAATACTAACAGTTGAAATTTGACCTTTGGCTACATCGCCGAGGTCAAAAGTTAGTTCATTTCCTGACTGTTTGGTGGGGGTGATGTTAGCGGAAACAAATTTAGCACCCTCTGGTAAGGTTTCGGTGAGGATTGCACCTTTAGCGTTATCAGTGCCGTTGTTGGTGACGGCAACGGTGTAGGTGACGTTGCTTCCGGGTATGGCTGTATCGCGATCGGCTGTTTTAATGACTGATAAATCTGCTGATTCTGTCACTTTAATCGGCAGCGGTGCGTAGCTGAAAACAGGTGCGTTGTTTTCATCCATCGCCATTGCGTAGACGTAGTAATCGCCAGTGGCAATGCCTTGAGTGTTCCAGATGAAGTTGCCTGCACCGTCTTTTTCCTCAAGGCCATCTTTGATGAGAATGCCATCGAAACCTTGGTTGTCAGTGTCGTAGAAGAGGCTAACTTTGGCAGTGGAGTCAGCATCAAGAGCATTGTAATTGATAGTGACGTTTTGCCCGCTGACATCTTTAGATGAGGCCGTCACTTGAACAGTAGGAGCTGCGGAATCTCGGAAAGCTTTATATTCTACATTTCCTAAACCACTAGGATTAGCAACTTTGAGATCCCAGATTCCCGGTTCTGGGTTAAGTACAATAACAGATTTGGTTGTGGAGTCGGTAAACTGATTAGCAATTGCAATCTTGCCAGTAGCAGCGAAGTCTGACTCATTGAAAATAGTGCCATTTGGTGCTTTAACTTGAACAGGAACATTGCTATTGGCACTCTCCCAATCAGCACCCATAACGAGCCACTTTGTGCCTGGGGCGATGGTAAAACTGCTAGTTTTAGGCAGCTCTCTTGTCAGCCATTCAGTTTTACCGTCAAAGAACACTCTGAATCCCGCTGTGACTTTGGTTTCTATACCAAATGGTGTCTCGGTAAATGTGCTCCAACCAGCAACGAAATCATCAGAGCGATCGTTATTGTTTGTAAACTTCAGCATAAAATCGGCAGATCCTAATTGCTTACCCCCAATTAGAGGGACAAAGTTAGGGACAGATAGGCTACCATTTGCAGACACATTTAAGTCGAAGTTAGAAGTAAGCTTGACACCAACTTGCGCTTTAAACAGGCCGTCTATTGCTGACAAGTCGCCTTTTACTTCGTAAAATCCTTTGTTCCAGTCACGTGTGTGGACACCCTCGAACAAGGCTACTTTATCATCAATGAGTTTTAACTTACCTTTTCCCCTAAGACCATTGGGACTAACTGTGTAATCAGCATCAATGTTAACCAGCGAACCCTCAAAACTTCCGCCTAAACCTGGAGGTAGCGTGACTGGTATCTCAGGCCCACCAGTCAGTCCAGCTCCTATCGTAAACTCTGGAATATCTCGACCATCGGACTTTGCAAGCTCATACCTTCCTGATACTCGCTGAAGGAATAAACCACTTGTTCCAAGGGGTTTGTTGAGTTTGTCTAATCCTAAAGTCAGAAGGCTCAGCCCTGAAGGTGGTTGGTTTTTGAAACCCAGTCCTGCAATGAGCTCAACTTTATTTTTTGCGGGGAATAATAGGATGTTTGCCTCACCTCTTAAGTCTTGATTGGCTGTGTCTTGGGTCATTTTTCCCTTAGTTATTTCCAACACATTAGGAATGAGCTTTACGTTATTGAATGAAGCTTCTCCTTTGAATTCTGTCTTGCCATCTTTGATTTCAATAAAGTTATCTTTTCCTGAATAGTCTAAAGTGATAGAATAGGGTTTGCTGTCAGATAAATCAGCAAATTGTTGTACTTGAAACTTTCCTTGTAACTTGAGCTTGTTTTCAGGTGCAACATATTCTATCGATAAGTTTGAGGCATTTGCCTGAAACAGGTTTCCCAGTAGAAAAGTATTGGGGAAGTTTGGCAAAGACCGCTTCTGGCTCTTACCCAGTTTTACCTCGGTTGGAGTAATCAACAAAGCATCTGATTTGTCCAATACCACACTAGCTCCACCCGCATTTGAAGGCAGCTTGAACAAGGCTCCCAAAGCAATTACATTTGAGTTAAGACTTAAGCTGTTGAATTCAATGTCTTGTCCCGCAATTTTAAATTGATTAGTAAACTGCTTATCTTCTTCTATTGAAGAAGCAGTTGCAGTTTTAACATCGATATCGAACTTACCCTTAAACAAAGGAGCTGTTTTGATGCTATTGGGGCCAATAAGAGAAGAAGTTATGCCATCAACATTGACAGTAAACTGGTCATACTCTACTTTCCCTTGCTGGACTACGATTAATGGGAATGTCCCATCTTTTCGTCCGATTTGGATAGTACCTGATGCTTCGTAGCGCTTGGTTTTTTCGTTGTATGTGAATTGACCGTTAATTACTTTGAGTTTTAGCGGATCTAGATCCACTTCACCACTAGCATTAGGTGCGGGAATTTGACTCGGAGGTACAGTTGAAGTCTGTGTTGAAATTGGAATAGTCAGGAGAGGTGGAGTTACAACCGCCGGGGGTGTCGGAGTTGGAGTTACAACTGTCGGGGGTGTCGGAGTTGGACTTACAACCGTCGGGGGTGTCGGAGTTGGAGTTACAACCGTCGGAGGTGTCGGAGTTGGAGTTACAACCGTCGGAGGTGTTGGAGTCGGAGTTAGGGGAGTAGGAGTCGGAGTTGGGGGAGTCGGAGTTGGGGGTGTTGGTGTTGGAGGAGTTGGTGTCGGAGGAGTCGGAGTTGGAGGAGTCGGAGTTGGAGGAGTCGGAGTTGGTGTCGCAGGTCGAACTGATGGTGATGCTCCCCCAATTGCACCGCTAACACCCGTTACATTCTTAGAAAGCGTACCTTTTCCCGTTATGGAATCGATCAAAATGTACTTTTTATCTTCAGTGAAACCTATAAAACCACCAATGGTAGATGAGATACCAAAAACATTTTTAAAGCCAATATCACCAATTTTGGTCGCTTGACCTGTAAGGGATACCGAAAACAAGCTATCACTTGTTGTCCCTGTTGATGTAGCTAGAAAACGATTATTAGTAGCATCAAATACTAAGTCACCACTACTATTAAAGTTTGAGCCTAAGTCTGCGACTAAAGTTGCTTCTCCATTACTACTGTTAATGGTGTATAACTTAGAACCACCAGCAGCATAAAGTATATTGTTGGCAAATTCTAAAGCATTCAAAGGACCTAAACCAAAGGCGCCAATAAGTGAAGCCGATCCTATATTGGGATCGATTTTATACAAATCGCGAAACGTAATGCCGAAAAGCTGACCGCTATTAGATAAGGCGATGTCAGAGAAGTTTAAGTTACTTGTTGCTATCTGTGCAAAGTTTCCTGATGTTCCATCGACTGTTCCTACTTTTCCATCCTGCGTAGCAATTATAGATGATACAGTCCCCAATGAGGTAGTTTTGAAGGTATAGTTTCCTGTCTCGTTCGCATTCAAGCTAGTAGCTCGAATTGCGTAATTGACACCCGGAAATACTGTGAAACTTAACTGCGAATTCTTACGACCATTAATTAAGTCATCGTTAAATGCAATCACTTCACCTGTTGAAGCATTTATCAGTTGCAGGTAACTGTCAATCGCAGTCGAATCGAGGTTAACTTGAACTTGCTGCCAATTGGGAAGCCCAGTTAAGGTATAGTCATCGGAGAAGCTACCCAATCTTTTAGGGTTATTAGTATCCGTGCTGCTCAAACTTCCGTCAATCGTTTGCCCTAAGCTAATATTCGTCATAATCCCATCTCCTCAAAAATATAGTTGCGTAAAAACCAGCAAAGCCCGCCTAGCAAGCTTTCCTAAATACTTATCAGGACGTTGATCTGCTTTTTATGCAAATCGCCCTATTTTTGTAACAAAACTTTACATTGCTCCCGATCGCAGATAAGCTGTATGCCCGATCGCCCGCAGATGCACCGTCAAACCTAGCTGAAAACCAGACTGATCATTTCAGATTACTCGACAATCCTGAATCTGCATAGGCTAAACGGCTCACCATTTGGCTCAGCAAAAAAGGCTCATTTAGCTCATTTGTCTCATTTGGCTCACTTCTCGGCTCACGAAATCGTGTAACATTCTTGACTAACGCAGAGTTTCCGTAGAGGAGTACCAATGGCAGGTTTGCTCAGAGCATCCGAAGAAGGGCTAAAAATCATTGACATGGTAAGACGCAATCTCGGATGGAATAAAGCAGATGAACTCTGGTGTCAGGCTGCTCTCACTTCAAAAGCAACTTTAAAGCGATTTTGGACGCAGCAACCAATTAGACGAGAGACTTTTATACACATTTGCAAAGCTGTAGGTGTGAAAAACTGGCAAGACATTGTTGCGCGAGAAATTCATGAACCAGAATTACTATTAGCCGCGATCGCAGATATCCCCCTAGACAACCAAACCGATCGCACATTCCCCCTCCCAGAAAACTTACCCCCCGTCAGAAATTGGGTACAGCGCACCAAAGAAATCGAACTCTTAAAAACCCTAATCGCTACTCCCCCCCTTACCAAGGAATCGCCCACTCTTGCTCCCCCCCTTACCAAGGGGGGGCTGGGGGGGGTTCCCATCGCCATCTCAATAGTCGGATTACCCGGAATCGGAAAAACCACCCTCGTCAGCCAACTAATTCGCCAACTCCACACCGAAAAAACCCCCTTCACCTGCGCCGCTTGGCAATCCTTGGAATCCGCAATAGGCAAAGCACCCCCCTGCGATCGCACCATTGACTCCCTGCTATTCACCCTCTCCAACGGCGACATTACCGCCGCCACCAACGCTCAAAATGACTGCGGCAAAAAAACCGAAAATCTGCTCAAAATCCTCAGAGAAAAACCTTGCTTAATTGTATTCGATCGCGCCGACACACTTTTGCAAGCAGGAGAAGCAAAAACGGCTGGTTATTTCGCGGGCGATTGTGCAGAATATGCTTGGTTATTCAAACAACTATTAGAAACAGAACATCAAAGCAAAATCATCTTCACCAGTCGCGAAAGCTTAGCCGAATTGCCGCCAACTGTCACCCGCGAAATCCAGCTTAACGGATTGGATCGAGATAGCGCAATTTCCCTCTTGCAATCTTTCAATCTGACTCCAAATCCAGAGGAATTAGCGGAAATGGGCGATCGCTATTCTGGACATCCCAAAGCCTTACAACTCGTCGCAGCCTTGATTCGAGACGATACCGAGTTTCAGGGAAATGTCGGGAATTTTTTACACAATAGAGACTGGTTGCTGATTCGAGATATTGAGAGATTAATTGATGAAATGATAGCACGTCTCAGTGACGGCGAGCAAACTTGTCTGGGCCGAATTTCCGTCTATCAAACTTCAGAATATCCCCTATCTTTTGCAGCAATTAGCGCTCAAATGCCAGAAGTTAGTAAGTATGAGCTAAAAGAAAATATTATCCTTGCACTGAAGCGCCGACAATTGCTATATTACGATTATCAACGAGAATCCTATCAGTTGCATCCGCTGGTTCGAGAAAAGGGTGAGCATCTGCTAAGTCAAAATCCCGAAAATCTCCATACCGCCCACAGCCTAGCCTATAGTTATTATATCAGTATTCCGCTCAAACCAAAATCGGAATGGCAAGATATCGAGGATATTCAGCCGTTAATCAGAGCGCATTATCACGCGCGTCAGGCTGGAAATTTAGATGCAGCAAATGGGATTATTTCTGAAGTTTGTGAGTATTTGCAGCAGTGGAATTGTGCAGGATTAGTGTGTGGAAATATAGAGTTGCCATTATTAATTGCAAAACCCTCTTTCACAAACTAGACATCGTAGAAACAGCCATAATTCAAGGCCAGGCGATCGAGCTTTTCCGCGAAAAAGATTATTATGGCAAAGGCAATGTCGGTTTTCGGCAAATCTGGCCTCTGCAACTGATTTATCACGACATCGCCTGGTACCTGATTTGCGAAAATTACGAAAACGGGCATTTGAAAGTAGAAATGGTGAATCGCTTTACCGACCACTGCGAAATTATCGATGTAGAAGCGCGTGGTTTAGCCCCACAGCAACAAAGTCTGAAAATAGCTCACAAATTGTTAAAAAATGGTTGGGGGCTGTTCTTGGGCAATCCAGAGCAACAATAGGCGGAATTGCAGGGTACGCTGAAGTTGGAAAAAGTGAAGGTGCGGTTTTTTGAGAAGGTAGTTGGATTTATTCTAGAGGGCGATCGGCGACATCCGCGACAAAAGATTAAAGAAGGGCCGCGAGATAGTTTTGGTAAGCTGCTGTATGTGGATTATAAGATTGATTTGCCCGATCGATCTTTAAACGAATTCAGCCTCTGGGTAAACAAACACATGGAAAACGTACAAGTGATGTGGCCACCGAGTTTGGTGGAAAAACACCGACAAGCAGCGAGAGATTTGTGCGATCGATACAACTGATAATATTGATTGCGGTGGCACCGGAATGATATAGAGGACACAGCAGTGCCGTTTCCCTACAATTAATAGCGGTAGGGAAACGGCACTGCCGTATCCTGGCTTTCGGTCATATATTATGCCCTAGCTTATCACCTCTTCTTTTTACTTTCTTCCTTCCGCAACCCTTCTAAAATGGAACTCCCCACATAATTACTAAAAACCACTTCTCCAGCTTGATTATAATGACAGCAGCTATCCACATAAACAGCATCTTTAGTCTTGTCAAAAACATTCACACCATTCAAAATATCAACACCATTCTTTTTCAAATTAGGAAACTTCTTAAAAAGAGCCGGATATCCAAGTTCAACAGCCCTAGCATAGGGAGTCTCCTTATTAAAAGCAATCTGCTTTTCCGCCGCACTAAAAACTCTTTTTGTCTGATAATATTGATTAGGCTGGAGAACCTGAAAATAAGGTACATTACTAGCAGACAACACTTTATTCATAAAAATAGAACTTTTTGCCCAATTCCACGCCATTTGATCGAAAGCTACTGAATCCTCTAAAACAGACTTATTAGTATTGATATAAATAACGCTACCATCCTCTTTTTTTGTAGTACGCTCTTTTTCAAACTCGATCACATCAGTTTTATAGTTGTTTACTAAGTTTTGAATATAAACCGAAGTTAAAGCATCACACACCGCCAAAGTACAGTGTTGCAAACTTTCCAAACCCTGATTAATCTTAGCCTTGTTTTCTTGAATTCTTAACGTTGCTTTCATCGCTTTTATTGAAAGGCTATTATTAGCCAAGTTAGTCAAAGGCAAGATATGCTGAAGGCTAGGCATCGCCAAATCTAGATTGTTTTTATTGTTTAAATTAGAAAGTGCTACTTCATTAAAGCCATCTATATTTACCACAATATCAAATTCTTGACCTAGGGCCAAAAAATAGTTTAAAATCAACAATTGTTGGGGTTGTTTGTAGCCTCCCGTCGCAAAAGACAAAATTACAAATTCTCGATCTTTGAAAGCGGGCAATTGCTTGATATATCCAGGTAAAATTTTATTATTTACCTCAAATATTGAATAACCAGAAGCCACGGAACCACCAAAAATTCCGATCACAAATTGATTTTTGTTCGTTTTTTTGAAAGGGTAATCGTAAGGAGAGATAAACCCATAATTGTTTATTTTAAAACCGGGGCGAAAATCAGCACTCGGTTTCTGAACAAATCCAAAAAAAGGATGAAATCTTTCGACTATAGACTCATTTAATCGTACTCCTTCCAAATTAATTCCCAAGGCAGATTTATCTTGCGGCTTTTCTCTGGTATAAAACAATTGCTTGTGTTTGATAAAGTACCATCCCAAGGAACCAATTTCCAGAAATGCTAGCAAAAAAGCTAAATTAATCAAAGTGATTTTGAGAATTTCTATAGCCTTGTTGATAAATTTTAAATCTTTCATAAATTTTTGTTTCGGGTTATATAATTTTGCTTGAATTTAGCCTTATTTTTGTGGTTTATTACTTTTCGGCGACTCCCTAAATACTTTAATGATGGAACTAGAAATATAATTTGCAAATAGTTCCTGTCCTACTAAATTATAGTGGCAGCAGGAATCTTTGTAAACTGTTTCTTTTGTATTGTCCAAAATATTCACTCCGCTAAATATATTCACTCCCGCTTTCTGTAAATCATCAACTTTTGACAATAGCAACGGGTAGCCTTTGGTTACTCCTTCGATATAGGGACTATCTTTGACAATAGCAAATTCTCTTTCCTTTTCAGTAAATACTCGCTTGGTTGGATAATATTGGTTGGGCTGGACAAAGTGGAAATATTTGATGTTTC
Source organism: Tychonema litorale BBK16 (assembly GCF_021648855.1). GTDB lineage: Bacteria > Cyanobacteriota > Cyanobacteriia > Cyanobacteriales > Microcoleaceae > Microcoleus. Next base: position 20,561 of record NZ_JAKJHX010000045.1, read on the forward strand.
TAGTTAGTGCAACTTGATTCATCATTAGGGAAGATTCCTGCCACATGGATACCATTTTGCGAAAAGCAGAAGCACTATCTAAGATAGTATCTGATTTGGGAATATAGACAGTACCTCTATTTTGTGTGTCTGCTTTCGATTTTTTTACTTGTTTATCATACTTGATGATTGCTTGCTGATAATCCTTGAGTAGTAGCTTGATATGTATTGAATTAACGACATGACACAAAGCTAATTGACAATTTTGTAATTGATCGATGATTGTTTTTAACTGTTTTTTATTTTCGCTGATTTTGACGATTGAAGCCATTACTTCTGGTGACAAGTTGTCATTAGCTAAATCGGCTAATGGCTGTACGTGTTGAACGCTGGGCATTGCGATATCTAATTGGGATTTGTTGTTCAAATTTGACAAGGCTACTTCGTTAAAACCGTCAATATTAATCACCATATCAAATTCTTGACCCAAAGCTAGGAAGTAGTTTAAAATCAATAGTTGTTGGGGTTGTTTGTAACCACCATTGGCAAAATTTAAAACCACAATTTCTTTATTGGCAAATTCTGGATAACTTTTTAATTTCCTAGATAACAGTTTAGTTTCGTATTCATCGACAGCCATATTATTGGCGACTGAACCGCCAAATATGCCGATAATCAGTTGGTTTTGACTGGTTTTGATAAAGGGATATTCTTGCTGAGAAAAAAATCCATGCCTGTTAACTTGTAAGTTAATTTGTTTCTTGGTAAAAGTACCTTGTTTTTGGACATAACCAAAGAAAGGGTGTAGTCTTTCAATGATGGAGTTATCTAGTCTAACGCCGATTCTTTCGAGATCTTCTACTACTTGGTCTTGTTTTTTGACTCTAGTATAAAAGAATTGGTTTTGGGTGATAAAATAAAAAGCTAGGGAGAGGGATTCTAGGGCAATAAATGCGATCGCCAAATTAACAGCAATCAGACTCAATATATTAGTTTTTTTGTGTATAACTTTTGAATCTTTCATAAGAATAGACTAACTATGGTTTACCTTTTGGCGGTTGGGACTGCTTTAAGTTTTGGCACAAATTTTGATTGATCATGATGCTAGCCAGCCGATGTCCGAGTTCATTCCAGTGGCCTCCACAGTTGACATAATTCTCAAAGCCGTGGGCGCAAACTTGATATTTGTCTGTGTAACCTTGAAACTGTTCGGCTAAACTCAGCACCCTAAAACCGTTGGTGATACCCAATTTTTCCAGGCGACGATTGGGATAAAATAAGTCCTGGATGTTGTTTTCTTTGATGAACTTTTGCCGCGTCGCAGCATCTGGATTAAGCTGAATCGGATCGCCGATGGCTACAACTAAGAAATCAGCATTTTTTTTGACTACTTCATCCCGCATTGTGACAATCAAACCCTCTGTCACTTTCCAAGCATTTTCCCAAGCAGCATCAGTTGGTTCCTTGAAATTCTGGGCATTTAAGTTTGTAAAATCATTAGATAATTGCTGCTTTTTGCTTTCTAATTCTACTTTTTTTACAACTTGTAAAATGCGGGAATTATTGACTAACCAAGTGGGTAGTTTGTCGATGAAAGAAATGGCGTAAAGGTTGCGTTCGGTGGGGCGCAGATTCCGAAAAGACATATCTGGAACGAGCTTACCACTAGCATCATACACAAAAAATGGTCGATAGCGATCGTATTCTAGTTTAGGTGAATTATTGATGATGTCATTGCCAACGAAAAAGGCCAGAACTACAATATCTGGATTGTATTCCCAAACTTTTTTTCGCAGCATGATTAATTCTTGAGCAGTACCGTAACCCTGGACTCCAAAATTGATGACTTCAACATTTTTGCGTCCTTTGACTGCTTGACAATTACCTAATTTCCGTTCTAATTTTGACCAGAAAGTTTGTTCGATGGGTACGTGCACTGCTTCGGTGAAAGAGTCGCCCAAAACTGCGACTCGTAAGGTGTTGGGAGGTTTGATTTTGGTGTGTTCCCGATCGCGCAAACCCTCACTATTCACCTGCAAAAAACTCGCACCTTCTCCCTTCCACTCCCCCGACACACCGGGTTTGAGCTTCCAACCCAAGTTTTGATCGGAAGTATGAAAACCAGTGGGTGCGGAGTCTACAATGTCTCCTATTTTGGGGTAGCCTTGAATCCCGCCAATTCTCAATCCAGCTTCGCCAACTATCACCCCCATCAATAAACCGCCGAGTGTCAAACCTATGTTGACACCCAAATTCTTCAACTTGCTCATTCTGTCAAAACAAAGTGTAAATAAACGGAGCAATTACAGAACCCTGACTGAGTACAATCAAAGCTCCTAAGAATACTAAAGTCACGATTAATGGCAAAAGCCAATATTTTTGGCGTTCTTTCATGAACGCCCACAAATCTTTAAGAAAGTCTAATGTTGATTCAAACACTTAGAAAGGACGCTCCATACTAACTTTGGTTCTTGGTTTACTTTGGACGCGGTAAGTATCCATTTTCGGGTTGAGTTTGCGCCGCATTGCATCTTCGCCGAATAGGTTTTTAATAAATCCCATTGGCCAAACTATCAGGTAAAAAACTATCCCTAAAATAATCGGTGTTTCGATTTTGTTAAGGATCAGTCCAAACCGCATCCAACCGTGATAAACGGGATCAAGAGATTTAGGTGCAACCAATCCTAACACAACTAGGACTGCACCGATCGCCCAAGGCAACCAATGTGTAGGATGACGGCGTAATAATGGTACTACTAAACCGAATAGTAGTGCTATCAAGCCACCAATTAGGAGTCCGAAATCACGGAGACCTTTTTTATCGAGTTTTTTTATTTCGTCGCTCATTGGAATGGGGAATGGGGAATGGGGAATCGGGCATTGGGCATCGGGCATTGGGAATCGGGAATCGGGCATTGGGCATTGGGCATTGCTAATTAATCTGCCAACTAACAAATAACCAATAACTAATAACTAATAACTAATGACTAATGACTAATGACTAATGACTAATGACTAATCTAGCTCAAATTCATTTTTCCAAGCTTCGTCTTGTTTCCAAGGAATTTGTTCAGACTTGGGAATCAAGAAATTCTCCAAAACTAGATAATCCATTTCAGTACGCATGAAACAGCGATAAGCATCTTCAGGAGTACAAACAATCGGTTCGCCACGGACATTAAAAGAAGTATTAACTAAAATCGCACATCCCGATCGCGCTTCAAAGTGACTAATCAAGTCATAATAACGAGGATTGGTTTCCTTGTGAACCGTTTGGACACGCGCCGAGTAATCAACGTGGGTAACAGACGGAATCTCGGAACGCGGAACGTTGAGCTTTTCAATGCCAAAAAGTTGTTCTTGTTCGGCTGTCATCGGAATTCGCAGACTGGTTTTGACAGGAGCAACCAATAGCATATAAGGGCTAGAATGATCCATCTCAAAATAATCAGCAACACGTTCCGCTAAGATTGACGGCGCAAAAGGTCGAAAAGATTCCCGATATTTGATTTTCAGGTTCATCACCGATTGCATTTTAGCATTGCGAGGATCACCAATGATCGATCGACCTCCGAGAGCTCGTGGCCCAAATTCCATCCGCCCTTGGAACCATCCCACCACATTTCCCTGTTCCAGAATTTCTGCCAACTGTGGCATTAATTCGGCATCATCCAATCGATGATAACTGGCTTTGACAGCATCCAAGTATTCGAGAATTTCTGTGTCAGCAAACTTTGGCCCCAAATAAGAACCACGCATTTGGTCATGACAAGTTAAATGAGCAATAGACTTAGTAACAGTTGCCACTGGTTGACTCGTAGTCAGAATTTCTTTGCCATCTTCGACTACTTCACTGGTAGGAATTACTTGACTTTTTTGTAGTTCTATGGTTTTGACTGGCGAGTTCAGATCCACATTACGCTCTGATTCACAATACTGATACCAAATCGCCAAAGCTGCACCCAAAGCACCACCAGCATCTCCTGCGGCTGGTTGAATCCAAATATCTTTGAAAATGCCTTCCCGCAAAATCCGGCCGTTAGCAACGCAATTAAGAGCAACGCCACCAGCTAGACAGAGATAATCGACATTCAATTCTTTTTTAACTGTTCTACAAAGCCGCAAAACAACTTCTTCGGTGACAACTTGAATTGAAGCAGCAATATCCATTTCTCGCTGAGTTAATTGTCCTTCAGATTTGCGTGGTGGCCCTTCAAATAGTTCATCAAATTTCTGATTTGTCATGGTTAAGCCAACTGTGTAGTTGAAATAATCCATGTTCAAACGGAAAGTTCCATCATCTTTGAGGTCGATTAAATAGTTGAGAATTTTGTCTACATATTTAGGTTCGCCATAAGGCGCTAAACCCATGAGTTTGTATTCGCCAGAGTTGACTTTGAAGCCTGTGTAGTAGGTGAAAGCGGAATAAAGCAAACCCAAGGAGTGAGGAAAATCGATTTCCCACTGAGGAGTAAGTTGGTTGCCATCTCCAAGCCAGACTGAGGTTGTTGCCCATTCTCCTACGCCGTCGAGACACAAAACGGCGGCTTTTTGAAATGGGCTGGGAAAAAATGCTGAGGCGGCGTGGGATTGGTGGTGTTCGGTAAAGAGGAGGGATGGTTTGAGTTTTGAGGTTTTGCAGTTTGCCATTTCTGCGAGTTCTCTTTTGAGAATGGTTTTGAGGTAAAGCTTTTCTTTTAGCCAGATTGGCATGGCTGCTAGGAAAGACCGAAAACCGTTGGGCGCGTAGGCTAAATAGGTTTCGAGTAGGCGCTCGAATTTGACTAATGGTTTGTCATAAAAGACTATTCGATCGAGTTGTTGTAGGTCTATTTTTGCTTCTTTTAGGCAATAGGCGATCGCATTCTTGGGAAATCTGGCATCGTGCTTTTTGCGGGAAAATCTTTCTTCCTGCGCTGCGGCAATAATTTCTCCGTCGCTAATTAAGGCTGCGGCGCTGTCGTGATAGTACGCTGAGATTCCAAGTATGTTCATCGCTCTCCTCACAAATCGCTATGCGTTTGCATCTGAATATTTAGAATAGTCAACGATTATAGCTGCTTAGGTGTGGATTTGAATTTTTTCTTTAATCCAAAATCGCAAATCTAAAATCTAAAATCGCTGGATCCGTCGCCCCCAAGCTCTAAAGTATGTCACTAGGGGGAATTGGTAAAATTCGCCTACCAACCAGAGGACTATGCCTAGATGGGACAAAAAGGCTAAGCCTGTCCAAACTGAGGGTAGCCAGGATAGGCGACTACCGGGAATTGGGGGGAAATAGTAGGCTGATAGCCCTAGTAAGGTAGTGGGAAGGAAGATGAGACCGATCGCGGCTGCGAAGTAAGGCCATCCGAATTCTACGCCTTCGAGGTGGGCTCCGATCCATTGTTTGCCGTCCCAGTGCCAAGTTACGGGGGGTACGCGATCGGCCATTTTGAGCATTTGTCTTTCTGCACTGCCGGTGAAGATGTGTTGACAAAAGTTGCAACCGAGGGCTTCCATCATTGGCATGGGAGAGATTTCGCCGGTGCGACAAACGGGGCAAGGATATGTGTCTTGTTCGGGGTTGAAAGGACGGGTGGATTTTTTGAAGGTTTGCATGGATATGAGAGTTTGTCAAGAGATTGAATGATCTTAACGCGATATTACTATCTAGCAACAGGCATCTTGCCTGTTCATAAAAAGCTTATTGAAATACTCCAAGAACTCAGTTCAGTCGAACTCGGCCGCAGGTAAAGGCTTGTATTCGATCGCGCCCCAAACGCAATAGCAAACGGCCAGATTCGTCAATGCCAGCAGCTTGTCCGCAGATGGTTTTGTCGGAAAGTTCGATCGCCACATTGCAACCAAAAAGCGCGTCACGGTGTTGCAATTCTGGCAACAGTCTGGCTAAACCGGAGTTTTCGGCTGGTTTGTCGGTTTGGGAAAACATATGGGCTAGTTGGAGAAGATAGTGTCGCAGCCGATCGAGCAAACATAATTCATCTGGTACTTGACTCGTCATAGAATGCAAGCTGATCGCATTGCCGATCGCACTGGCATTAAGTCCACTGCGATCGAAATCTACGCACAGGTTGATGCCGATGCCGACAACGGCGCGAGTTTTGCCGGAAACAGGGCTAGAAGTGGCTTCACAGAGAATTCCGGCTAATTTGCGACGATCGATCCAAATGTCGTTTGGCCATTTCAGGCGCAGCAGAGTGCGACAGTCTGGAACTAAATCTTCGATCGCATAGATCACGGCTAAACCAACGGCCAAACTGAGTCCCGATAACAGATTGGAGTTGAGGTTGTCGAGTACAAAACTAGCAGTCAAAACACCGGTTGGGGCGTACCAGGTGCGTCCGTGTTGGCCTCTGCCGCTGGTTTGTCGTTTGGTGAATACGACATCTCCGTGGTTGAGTTGGGCTGCGCGGGCGATCGCGATCGTGTTGGTACTCGGACAGGTATCTAACCAGTGTAGCCAGTGAGGGAGGTTTGGGCGATCGGATTCTAGGGATTGGGGCACGGGAATTAATTAAAACAGATAAGCTGTTACGCATTTAAACCACTAACTATCTACCTAGGGTGCGTCAGCTAGAACACTGACTATACATGGGAAACGCCTTAAAACTGACGCACCCTACAATACCATTTTAAATGCGTAACAGCTTATAGAGGACAAGGCAATGCCGTTTCTTGCGCGCTAGATTATTTGTAGGGAAACGGCATTGCCGTATCCTGATTTTCGGTAATATTAATTCCCATAATTCTCGATAGTATCAATCAATCTAAAAAATAGGGTCTTACCAATTGGTAAGATCCTGTTTTTTACAATTAGATTTTATATGCGGATAAAAGGACTTGAACCTTCACTCCTTTCGGAACCAGAACCTAAATCTGGCGCGTCTGCCAATTTCGCCATATCCGCTCGATCGCATTAAATCACCATAGCACACCACTGTTTTATCTGTCAATCAAAATAGAGAAACCCGGTTTCAGGCAAAACCGGGTTTGCTTCTGAGTTATGGCCACAGCAAGTTCCCCAATCTCTGACTCATCACTTAGTTGTTGCCGATCGCCTTCCAAGTGATTTCGTCCACCAAGCCGTCAGCCTTCAAACCTTGAGACTCCTGAAATCCCTTGACAGCAGCAATAGTGCGATCGCCAAAAATACCGTCGATCGGACCCGGAGCATAACCCGCCACTTCCAAGCGCACCTGCAACGTCTTCACCTTGGCACCAGAGGAGCCTTTAGTGAGAATAGTTAAAGCAGCAATCGTTTTGGTCGGAACCGAAGCCTCGTTCTCGATAGGAGCATCGTTCTGAAAAACTTTAGCAGCTTTCACTGGATCGGCCGCTAAAGCTGTCCAAGTGCTTTTGTCCACAATCCCATCTGAATTCAACCCCTTAGACTGCTGAAAATCATTCACAGCCGATGTGGTGCGGGAACCATAGGAACCGTCGATCGCACCGATCGCAAAACCATGAATTTGCAACCGCTGCTGTATGGCTGCAACCTCTGGGCCATCCGCTCCTGCTGATATAGTTTTCTCCTTTCTGACTGGCTTTTGCTCCCCAGCATAAAAAGGCTTATTAAACATATTTCTTTCAGAATTTGCCTCTGGGGATACCGAAGCACCATAGTCAGCAGGAGCAACAAATTCTTGGCGGCCCTGTTCTTGAACAAAACTTTTGGACTCAAAAGCCGCAGTAGCATTTCTGGTCAATCCAGGAGTTATCAAAGCCACTAAACCGAGAATCGTAGCAGTAGTTACACGCATAAGTTTCATTTGTTGGAAAAGTTCGTCTATTCTAATATTGCCCAATCTCATTGTATTACCAGGATTGTTTTCTGAGAAATATCTCCTATGACCTAACTTTAGATGACATAAAACTCCCCATACTTGTGGCGAATGTACCGCACAAACGGAGCGATAGTTAAAGGAGAACCAGTAACTCGATCGACCAATTCGACAGCAGTGTACTTACGACCGTGCTGATAGATATTTTGTTTGAGCCAATCGTGGAGTACGGTAAAGTTTCCCTGCTCTATTTCAACCGGAATTTCGGGATTGATTTTGACGGCTGCTTCGTAGAATTGGGCGCTCATTAAGTTACCCAGGGTGTAGCCTTGGAACATTCCGCCGATCGTCCCAACATACCAGTGAACATCCTGCATTGCACCCTCGCAATTATTCTCCGGGACAATTCCCAGGTCAGCTTTGTAGCGATCGTTCCAAGCTTCCGGGAGGTCGTGAACCGAGAGTTTTCCCTCTACCATTGCCAATTCTAGGTCAAAACGGATCGCTACGTGGAGGTTGTAAGTTACTTCATCGGCATCGGTGCGGACGAGCGATCGCCCAACCTTGTTAATTGCTTTGTAAAATTGGTCAGTCGTAACCTGTCCCAACTGCCGCAAAAACACGCCTTGCAATTGCGGGTAAAAACATTCCCAGAAACCGCGACTGCGGCCGACCAAATTTTCCCAAAGCCGGGACTGGCTTTCGTGAACACCAGAGGAAATGCCACCAGCAAGCAGTGTGCCTTCAAATTCGGCAGAATTTCCGAGTTCGTAAAGAGCGTGTCCGGCTTCGTGGATACTGCTAAAAAGTGCTTGATCCAAGTGGTCTTTGTAGACGCGGGTGGTGATTCGCACGTCGTCTATGGAGAAGTTGGTCATAAACGGGTGCAAGGTAATGTCTTGTCGTCCCCGTTGGAAGTCGTAGCCCATACGTTCTACGACTGTGCGCGTGAATTCTAGTTGCTGGGCTTCTGCAAAGTCTTGGTGTAAGCAGGAGTCGTCAGCGGGGGTTTGGGAGGTGATGGCTTCGACTATGGGCACTAATTCTTGACGCAATTGGGCGAACAGCGGGCGCAAAATCGATACTTTCATCCCGTAGTCGCTACGATCGATCAAAGGATCGGCAATATGTTCATATCCGGGGAAAAACTCTGCGTATTGCCTACTTAATTCTAGGGTTTTTTCGAGATATGGCTCGACGGCGGCAAAGTTGTTGGTAGCTTTCGCGCTAGCCCAAGCTTCGTAGGAGTCGGCTTGGTGGCGGCAGAGTTGAGCCATGAAGGCTGCGGGGACTCTGGCGGCGCGATCGTAATCTCTGCGGGCGACGCGGATCAGACTGGCTGTGTTGGAGTCGTAGGGGAGGCTTTGTTCGTAGCCCCGCAAGTCTTCTAGGAGTTCGCCAATTTTCGGATCGGTAAATTTTTCGTGGGATATTTGTTTGAGGGTAGCCAACTGGCGACTTCTGGCGCTTGCACCTTTGATGGGCATATAGGTGGCTTGATCCCAATGCAATAGGGAAGAAGCTGACTCGATGTCGATAATTTCGCTAAGACGGACTGTGAGTTGACCGAATTTTGTCTGAGTTTTGTCTAGGGTTTGCATGATTGGGGTTAACGGTACGGTTTTGCCGGCAAAAGTTGTAGTGCGGCGTTTATAATTCATCAATCATTGCCTACCCTGAGTTAAAGCCAAAGACCGCACTTGTTCACGTATTGTATTAAATTTTGAGTCATTTTGGCATATTTTTAGGTATTTTTTCGGATTAAGCTCGATCGCCTTACGGAGATTTTCGATCGCTTTGTCAGTCATACTTGCTACAGATTCGGGCTGATTTTTTGACTCGCGTACCTCTTTTTCCAGGGCGTAGACGCAAGCTTTTTGATAGTAAAGGTTTGGATCATCTGGTTTGAGTGCGATGATTTTATCGTAGTCCGCGATGGCTTCAGCAAATCGTTCTATTTTTCTGAGGGCGACGGCGCGGTTGTACAAAGCTTCGGCATTGTCGGGCGCTATTTCTAATGTTTTGTCCCAGGAGGCGATGGCTTCGGAGTATTGCTGTAAATTGGCTAGGGCTAAACCACGGTTGTACCAAGTTTCACTGTCGTCTGGTTTGAGTGCAAGGCCTTTGTCCCAGGAGTCTATGGCTTCTGCAAATTTTCCCATTTGGGCGATCGCAGTGCCGCGTTTGTTCCAGACTTCGGGGGATTTTGGTCGTAGTTGAAGGGTTTTGTCGTAGTCAGCGATCGCCTCTAGGTAACGTTTGGCATCGGCTAAAGCGACTCCGCGATTATACCACGCTTGGTGCAAATCTGGTTTAAATTCGATCGCCTTGTCGTAAGCTGCGATCGCCTTGTCGTTTTGTCCTGATTTTTTGAGGGAAAATGCTTTGTTGTACCAAGCTTCCCAGTAGTCTGGTTGAATCGTTAAGGCTTTTTCGTAGGAGGCGATGGCTTCGTCGAAGCGTTCCAAAGTAACGAGGGCATTACCACGGTTTGACCACGCTTCATGATAAACTGGTTTAAATTTGATCGCTTTTTCGTAGGATGCGATCGCCTCTGAGAGCCTGTTGCACTTCCGCAGAACATTGCCAAGATTGTACAATGCTTCTGGGTTGTCGGGTTTGATTTTGATAGATTCATCATAGGCGGCGATCGCCTCCTGTAGCTGTCCCAATTTTCTGAGAGCTACACCTTTGTTATACCAAGCTTCGTGAAATTGTGGTTCTAGTCTGATCGCTTTATCCCAGGATTCGATCGCAGGTTGCAACATTCCCATCTCTTCTAGGGCGTTACCGCGATCGTACCAAGTTTGGGGATCTTGGGGATTTAGTTCTATGGATGTTCCCCCACGGTCGATCGGCTTTTCCATACTAGCTAGTTTTTGCAAGGGATTTCACCTCATTTTTTGTAAAGTTGCCGTTTTTTTATATTAACTTTTATACTAAGACGCTTTGTGACCTTGCCACAAGCTGAACCTGAGTATTTTGGGAGTTTTCGGTCGATTTACAGAAAATTTCAAAAAATCTTCAATCTGGGTGGCAAGTAAATCCACTTAATTAAACATAAAATACTAATGACTAAAAAGCTTCCCTTATCAACATTCTTCCTGCTGGTATATAGCGATCCTAAATCAACTGGATAATTTATTGTAGGGACAATCCCCCCGTGGTTGCCCGATTCATCGGGGGGTAGGCACGGGGGCACTACCCCTACATATTTTCGCGCTAAATACTATCTGGATCGATGTTCAATTCGCGTAGTTTGGCAGCTAAACGTTGAGCAATTTGCTCGGCTTGTTCAGCCCTTTGAGACTCTTGTTGTAAACGCTGACGATCCAATAACCTCTCTGCTTCTAATTCCCCATAGGAAAGAAACTTTTCTCCATTCGGTCGATAAATTTCTAACCCATCTTCGCCTAACTCAAATCGCACACCTAATCTCGGACTAATCCATCCCTCCATCGGCTCAATAACTTCTAAATCTCCCTCAATTCTTTGCCAACCTTCCAACTCATTTCTTTCGGGATCGTAAAGATAATACTCCTCAACTCCATGACGCTGGTAAAATGAAAGTTTCTTATTCATTTTAGTGTTACTGTCGTTGTGGGAGCGAATCTCAAACACAACTTGAGGGCCAACATTATCCTCTCGATATTGTATGTAAGAAGGGCGATCGCCTTTTGGTCTCCCAAATATCACCATCGTATCAGGCGCTTGAGAAATATCGATTCTCCCCTCAACGGGATACCAGAGTAAATCGGCGGCTACAAAAACGTTTGGGTCATCCTTAAACAGCGATTCGCAACCTTCTTTGATTTTGACAATTAATTTGTATTGAATTGTGCTTTCTGCCATTGGTTGACCGTCGCTGGAAGGATAAATGATTTCTGCGGTTGTGACTTGCATAGTGGTTGTCTCCGAGAATTATCTAACAATATTTACGAATGGTGACCAGAAACCGGGTTTTTTGCAACAATACTTTGTGACAACTCCCAGATTCAGTAAAAACCCGGTTTCTTTTGTCGGAGTCTGTAAATCATGTAAGTTTAATTATACTATTATAGTGGCAACAAAATAGATTCAGTTGCTATAATGATAGATATCCTAAATCTGTGGTGACGATGAACGTTATTCTTGCCATACCAGAAGACTTGCAAACCTATATTGAAGATCAAATTCAGGCAGGGACTTACACCAGTGCGGTAGAATATTTTCTAGATTTGGCGGAGCAAGATCGCCAGCGAAAACAGGCACAAGCCAAGTTAGAAAATTTGTTGCAAGAGGGTTTAGATTCAGATAGCGAAACCGTGACGGCTGCATACTGGCAGAATTTGCGCGCATCGGTTTTCGGTGGGGATTCGCAACAGACATGAGTTATCAGTTAATTGTCAAAAATCGCGCTACTCAAGATCTCAGGCAACAAGCAAACTATATTTTGGTAAATGGAAATGTTCCGGCTGCCGAGCAATTTCTAGAGTTAGCTGAAGCTACTTTTGCCCAATTAGCGACGATACCGGGAATGGGTAAGATCGTGCGATTGGTATCTTCTCGCATGGGGGAAATTCGTCAGTGGCGCATTAAAGATTTTCAGGATTATCTAATATTTTACCAAATTCAGGACGATCGGGTTGAGATTCTTCGGGTTTTGCATGGTGCTCGGGATTTGGAAGACATTTTATCTAACATCAATGAAGAAATGTAACCTAGTGCTACCCAATGGCGATCGATCCAATAACAGTTCGATCGCCCGCAATTTGTATCGGCGCGATCGAACTGTTATTGAATTAATTCTTGAAATTTTGGGTGCGATCGCATACTGTCAAAATCCGAGTCAGCTTGTGCCATTTCTCGGTATTTGTCAGGATTCAGATTGATGGCTTGCTGCAAATTTTGAATCGCTTTGTCAATCTGACTGTGTAACGCATAACAGCAAGCTTTATTATAGAATGCTTCGGGGTCATCTGGTTTGATTTTTAAGGCTTTGTCGTAGGAGGCGATCGCTTCTTCTAATCTTCCTAAAGTACCCAGTGCATTGCCCCGATTGTTCCAGGCTTCGTGTAAATCTGATTTGATTTCTAAGGCTTTGTCGAAGGAGGCTCTCGCTTCTTCCAATCTTTCTAAACGAGCCAGTGCACTGCCCCGATTGTTCCAGGCTTCGTGTTTATCTGGTTTGATTTCTAAGGCTTTGTCGTAGGAGGCTATCGCTTCTTCCAATCTTCCTAAATTACGCAGTGCAATGCCCCGATTGTTCCAGGCTTCGTGAAAATCTGGTTTGATTTCTAAGGCTTTGTCGTAGGAGGCTATCGCTTCTTCCAACCTGCCTAAATCATCCAGTGCAGTGCCCCGATTGTTCCAGGCTTCGTGATAATCTGGTTTGATTTGTAAGGCTTTGTCATAGGAGGCGATCGCATCTTCCAGCCTGCCTAAATTACGCAGTGCATTGCCCCGATTGTTCCAGGCTTCGTGATAATCTGGTTTGATTTGTAAGGCTTTGTC
>NZ_JAKJHX010000045.1:33916-34160 GCF_021648855.1 Tychonema litorale BBK16
ATAGGAGGCGATCGCTTCTTCCAGCCTGCCTAAATTACCCAGTGCAGAACCCCGATTGTTCCAGGCAACGTGAAAATCTGGTTTGATTTCTAAGGCTTTGTCGTAGGAGGCGATCGCATCTTCTAGTCTGCCTAAATTACGCAGTGCAATGCCCCGATTGTTCCAGGCTTCGTGTTTATCTGGTTTGAATTCTAAGGCTTTGTCGTAGGAGGCGATCGCATCTTCTAGTCTGCCTAAATTACGC
>NZ_JAKJHX010000045.1:34260-37377 GCF_021648855.1 Tychonema litorale BBK16
AGTGCAATGCCCCGATTGTACCAGGCTTCGTGATCATCTGGTTTGAATTCTAAGGCTTTGTCGTAGGAGGCGATCGCTTCTTCCAGCCTGCCTAAATTAACCAGTGCATTGCCCCGATTGTTCCAGGCTTCGTGTAAATCTGGTTTGATTTCTAAGGCTTTGTCGTAGGAGGCGATCGCTTCTTCCAGCCTGCCTAAATCATCCAGTGCAATGCCCCGATTGTACCAGGCTTCGTGATAATCTGGTTTGATTTCTAAGGCTTTGTCGTAGGAGGCGATCGCCTTTGCATACTGGTCAGCAGAGCGATACAATAAAGCTTGTTCAAAAAACAATTCAGCTTTTTGTTCAGGTGTTTGCCCATCCTCATCAATTAAACCTTGAATCCTCACCAATTCCCGTTTCCGCGCTTCTGGAGTCAAAGCTAAATATTCTTCCAACTTCCCTCTTTCCGAACAAGCTTGCATTGATTCGGATTGCAAACTTTCCTTATCCATCGAAAACTTAAATAAGCTCGATCGCCAATCAAAGAAATCCGGTGCCCGTTCAATCAAATAATTGACTGCAAAACGACGTAAGATAAACACAAAACAAATATTAAAATTATCTCTAAACCTTTCCCGCTGCTGGTTGAGATTGATCAAAACAGGCGGCACACCTCGCCAACTATAGGAATGAATCTCCTCACTGTTCCATCCCTGTTCTCTTTTTTCTCCTTCATATTCAAATAGTGAATATTCTAAACCAGTCACAAACAAGATATTGATTTCATCTCGTTTTGGCAAATCTTCAACTATCTGATAAAAATTATAAACAGACTTATCCAACCCCAAAACTTCAATCTTTTTCTGAGGGAAATCTTCTCGAACTTTCGCAATCAAACGTTCGCCTTCCGCCGGCACAGACTCCACAAACAACAACCGGAAACCATCTGTCCGTCTGAGAGTGCGTACCAGAGATTGATATTCTTCCTCTGGTGTTGCTGGTGGTAAATCGGCATCCCAATCAATTGTCATTGGTTTCATCACCAAAGTCTCGTAATAGTTTCTCAACTGCTTCCTTAAATTCCAGAATGCCTTTAATTAGCGGATGTACATCATACCAAACTTGCTTGTTATCCTCATCATCATAGTAGTGATATTCCAAAATACAGCGGTTAAATAGCAAATCGCGGTGTTGTTTGTCATTGAGTATCCGGCGAGTAATAAATACTTTCGCTAAAATTGGCCAATTATTTTCGTCAACAGTTCTGCGGTAGACATCCCGCGTTTTCGTAATCGACCTTTGTACCGCTTTTGCAGTAATTGGCAAATCATCTGCCTCATTTATGGTTCCTTGCAACATCAACAGCAAATTTCTGACGTGACCTCCACTCATCAAACACAGCCTTTCTGCTGTTTCTTTGGTATCAAACCACTCCGTTTCTAAATCTAAATCCGGGGCAACTTGTTTCGCCCGCTTCTCAATCACCTCTTTCATTTTAGCAAGTCCCGCTTGATTAACTTCACCGCTGGGATTGTTTACCATAATCATCGGCAGCACTTGTGGAGCGTTATTATAGTTATTGCTCAAATCAGCCGCGCGATTGGAATGCACCATCGAAATCGGTACAGTATAAATGACATGACAATCTAAAGCTTTGAGTTGTTCGTTGCGGTCTAAAAAAATTTCGTCGAGATTGCTGCGTTCTCCTCCGTCTTTAGAAAACGGTACAATCTTATCTAGATTATCGGCAATTACTGCCAATTGCGAATATTTGGCGGGCAACTTTTTTTTAGCAGCGCTAATAAACTCATTCAGCGCCTCAATCAGCGTTGGTGTGTAGGGATTAACTTTTTCTCGAATTTTTTGGCGCAAACTAGGTTCGGCTCTCATATTTGCAGTCAGCTTGCCAAACTGAGAAAGCTGCATTTCTAAACTCAAGCCTTCAAAGGATAGTTCTGTTAGAAGTAAATCTTTTAAATCGTTCCAGCGCTTTTCCATCCAATCACGTAAAGGTTTTGAGTCCGCATCTTTAATTGCTTCTAATAAGTGTCTGGTGCAAGCCAACAAAATATCTGTATATTCAGTATCTTCGGGATTGATATCTTGTTCGTCAGCACTGAAATAAACTACAAAATAACCTTTTGTTTGCAAATATTGTTTTAGCCGTAGCAGTTCAGTTGATTTTCCGGCACCGCGATGTCCGGCATATAACTGACAAGTTTTTTGTTCGGAACGTTGAATGTTGCGACCCAAGTCTTTAGTAATATTGCCATCTCCCCGGACTTCTTGGCAGTCAACATATAGCGGGTCGCCTGCGGGTAAAGGATAATATGGGTTGCAAGCATTGAAGAGATTTTTTAGTAATCTTTCGGATTCTTGAGTCATAATTTTATATTGTTTATAATTGATTTGTCGTTGGTGCGGGCGGGTTTTCTCTTATTGTCGGTTGGAGGCAATTCTTGTTTGTAAAACCCGCCCTTATAGGATTTATGAGGCTTGATACTTTTTCAGAATAGCAACTTTTTCGGGGTAGATGTCGATCGCCATTTTGTCATCATATCTAGTCGCGAGCGATCGCCTCACCTCACCCAAAAACAACGGCTGCGACACCCCAGGCTCTGGATGTACGATCGTCCGTACCCGAATTGTCATGTAGTCTCTGCCACTGCCGCTGCGCCCTGGAGAGTACAAATCTGCCGCTGCTTGCTGCATCGTTGCTTCTAACTGCGAGTCGGTGATCGAAGGCGGCACGGTAACTACAGTTTGAGCGCCACCAGTATCGTAAACTAAAGAATAGTGAACCGCACCCGCAATTTGTGTGCGACTAAATAGTCCCAAACCGAGACCAAATATACTTGCAGCAATCACGGCCATAAAGCTAGTAACTCCTACCAAACGGAACCGAAAACCCCATTTCAAAATAAAAGCCAGCACTGTCACAACAAACAAAATTGCTGTCAGAATTCCCGCCCATTGGGCATACATTAAAAAAGTAGAATTTACGTTCATTTGATAATTTGATAATTTGTTGACTATTGATTGTTGACTGTTGACATCATCCCGGTGCAACCGGAATTGATATGACTAATGACTAATGACTAATGACTAATGACTAATGACTAATGACTAATGACT
>NZ_JAKJHX010000046.1 GCF_021648855.1 Tychonema litorale BBK16
AGGAAGAAGGAAGAAGGAAGAAGGAAGAAGGAAGAAGGAAGAAGGAAGAAGGAAGGATAATAAAAAATTCTGCATTTTTCCTTTTTCCTCGAATTCCCCATTCCCCAATGACCATTCCCCATTCCCCATTCCCCATTCCCCATTCCCCATTCCCCATTCCCCAATGACCATTCCCCATTCCCCCATTCCCCATTCCCCATTCCCCAATGACCAATTACGAATAATCATGAAAAACTGGAAAAGTATTCTCTTATATATAGGTGTAGCGTATATAGTTTTGTTGTTAGGCCCGATCGCAGGATTTGACTTACCGAAAATTATTGGTGAAATAGTCCGCAGCCCAGAAGTGCTGATTCAACAATTGTTAGTGGGTTTGGTCAACGGGGCGCTGATTGCAATTATTGCTTTGGGTTACACGATGGTTTACGGCATTATTGAGTTGATCAATTTTGCTCATGGCGATTTGTATATGTTGGGTGCTTTTGCTTCCCTGACTGTATTTGGAGCTTTTGGGATTCAAGATGGCGCACCTTTAAGTGTTGCGATACCAGTGATGTTAGTCGCTTTAGTTGTATGTTCGGTGTTTTGTGCGGGACTGAATATTGTTGTCGAAAAGTATGCTTATCGTCCTTTGCGAAATGCTCCTCGTTTGGCTCCGTTAATTTCGGCGATCGGGGTTTCTTTTATCTTCCAAAATATGGGATTATTTTGGGGAGGATTGAAAGCTTTTATTCCGGTGATGGGTTCTAATTCGGCGGCTCCGAAAAGCTTCCCCGATTTGTTGCCGCGAGTTGATATTCTCAAAGCTATGGGAATTCAAACCAGTATTGTTTTTACTACGAAAGATTTAATCGTATTGGTGGTGGCTCTAGTATTAATGATTTTGCTTCATGTGTTTGTGCAGTACACCCGTCTGGGAAAGGCGATGCGCGCCACTGCTCAAAGCCGCGATGCTGCTAAAATTATGGGAATTAATGTCGATCAGATTATTGCTCTAACTTTTTTGATTGGTGGGGCTTTGGCTGGTTCGGCGGGAATTTTGGTAGGTTTGTATAACAATACGATCGTGTTTACGATGGGGTTTACGGCGGGTTTGAGGGCTTTTACAGCGGCGGTTTTGGGGGGGATTGGTAATATTGTCGGGGCGATGTTAGGAGGGGTTTTGATTGGGGTGTTGTCGTCTTTGAGCGATCAATATTTGTCGAGTCGCTGGACTAATGCTTGGGTGTTTGGGGTTTTGGTGGTGATTTTGGCTTTTCGGCCCGGCGGTTTGTTGGGTGAGAATGTTCAGGAAAAGGTTTGAAGGTGCAGTAGCTAAAATTAGGAGACGGCAATGCCGTGTCCCTACAATATTATTTTGGGTAGGGACACGGCACTGCCGTCTCCTCTATATCATTTCTATTTTTGGACGATCGCACCGTTGACGTATTCGCTAGCGGGTTTGGTTTCCGGCTGTTGCAAAAACTCGTCCAAGGTGATAGTTTTTTGAAGAGCTTGTACCATATAGCGATCGCCCGTTTGAAGTGTGTTGCGGTAACAGTTACAGTATATAGCAGTTGACAGTTGACCTGTGGTAGGGGCGGTGCCCCCGTGCCCGCCCTCTTAGTTAACTAATGACTAATAACTAATAACTAATGACTAATAAAATAATCAAAGCAATTAAATCAAGTGGTATTTTAGGAGCGATCGCCTCTTTAACAGTCATCCTATTCGGTGGTTGGAGTGGAACTGTCATCGGCTGGCTGATGGGCACGGCGGCTGGCTTCATGGCTTGTCAAGAACAGAAGGTTTACAACCCGAAAATGGGTGCGACAATTGGCAGTTTAGCCGGATTGGGATTGGGCGTTTGGCTGTTAGTTGCTAGCGTCCTCGAAGGAGTTATAGTTAGACCTTTTTCTGGTCAATCTGCGGTGGATTTTTCGACTACTTTGCTGTACGGAATTTGCAGTTTGGCGATCGCAATTTTTACCGCTACATTAATGGGTTCTTTGCAGGGTTTACCGCCCGATCGCCAGCGATTGGCCACTTTGGTAACATTAGCTTTTATTCTCATTCTGTTTCCATTCATCGATCTTCAAGCTAAAACTGGTTGGATTGCTACTGTAGTACAGATTCAAATCTTTATTATGTTGGCGCTGGGTTTGAATATTACTGTGGGTTTTGCGGGTTTGTTGGATTTGGGATATGCGGCGTTTTTTGCGATCGGTGCTTACACCACGGCTTTGCTATCTTCTGGACAGGTAAATATTGCTTGGAATTTTTGGATAGTTTTGCCGATCGCGGCTGGTGTAGCTGGCCTATCGGGCGTCATCCTTGGTATTCCGACACTGCGACTCAAGGGCGACTATTTGGCAATTGTTACCCTCGGTTTTGGCGAAATTATCCCCGTGGTATTTAGGAATTTAACCGCGATTCGCATCGACGAACCAGTCTCGAAGATTGTGGCTTCGTTGTTGGGGAAACCGGAATTGGTGTTATGTCTCGTTGGGTGCGATCGGCCTTTTAACCTCACCGGTGGCGAAGCAGGCATTAACCCGATCGGGCGTCCATCTCTTCCCATCATCGGCAGTTTCACCACTGGTAACTATTTTCCCTGGTATTACCTGATTTTACTCTTAGTTGTTTTCGCTTACTTCATGATTTCTCGACTCCGAGATTCCCGCTTGGGTAGGGCATGGAATGCCATGCGCGAAGATGAATTAGCGGCGAGTGCAATGGGTATTAACCTCGTCAAAACCAAACTTTCCGCTTTTGCGATGGGAGCCACATTTTCAGGGTTTGCAGGGGCATTTTACGCAGCTTATATCAGCGCCATTTTTCCCAGCGTCTTCGATTTCTCAGTCTCCGTAATCATCCTGTGTATGGTGATTTTGGGCGGTTTGGGGAATATGACCGGGGTGATTTTGGGTGCGATAATTATCATGTCAGCCGATCGGCTTTATCTACCCCAACTCGCCCAAGTCCTCAAAGGTTTTCTGAATACTTTTGTACTACCTCGGATTGCCATCCCCCAGTTAGCAGACTTTCTCGCCACAAGTTTAGACCCGATTCAACTACGTTTATTTCTATTCGGTTTAACTTTAGTTGTGATGATGATCGTCCGGCCGGAAGGACTGATTCCAGATAAAATTCATCAAGCTGAATTACATTCTGATAATGAACAATCTAATGAGTCTTTAGCAGACTCAAGCAATTAATATTCATATCACGTCCGGTTGATTTGTGATAAATCCTGTACAGGCTTTTGATCTACAGTATAGAACATAAATCATCAGGCAAGATCGGACAAAAGTATGATCGCTATTCAACCGGACATGATATAAATGGAGAAAATGAGCAATGAATAATGTAACTGGAACTGCTTTTGTTGTGGCAGAATTTCGAGCCGAGGAAAATGCAGAAACTGCCCCTCTTTACACAGATTATGTAGTCAAAATTTGGCTAAATGAAGAAACCAGAAAAATTGCCGATGAAATATCTCAAAACTCTCCTGCTGCGAAGGAAATGATTAAGTTACGAACTAAATATTTTGATGATGTTTTGTCCAATCAAATTTTAGCAGGCTGCAAACAAGTCGTGATTCTAGGCTCTGGTTTGGATACTCGCGCTGCTAGAATGAATGGAGACGGAGTGGATTATTGGGAAATAGACGATGGTGCGACACTAGAACTAAAAGCAGAAACTCTCAAAGCTCATAAAGTCAATCCAAATGTTCGCTATATTCCCGGCGATTATGTGAAAGACGATTTAATAGCTTTGCTGAAACAGAGTGAATTAGATTTTGATCGACCTACATACTTTTTGTGGGAAGGTAACACGACCTTAATTGCCAAAAAAGATGTCATATTTGTCTTAGAACAAATTCGGGATAATTTTAAATCTTTTAAATTGTCCTTTGATTATATGTCGGAACAAGTGATTGCACGAACAACTGGCTACCAAGATATCAATGATTACATAGATAAATACGAAAGTATGTATACACCTTGGATTACTGGGTTGGAAAATATTGAAACTTTGGCGAAAAATCTCAATTTCAAAATCATTGACAACTTTTCAAATGCTGAGTTGCACCAACAATATCGCCCTCAGCGTTCCCTAGAATTTAATCTCTTAAAGTTCTACTTTGTTTGTACATTAGAAGGTATAGAAGCATAAAAATGTCATTATTAGAAGCACAGCAACTTACAATGCGATTCGGTGGTTTGACTGCGGTAAATCAAGTCAGCTTGACTTTGGAAAAAGGATCGATCGCCAGTTTGATCGGCCCCAATGGTGCCGGCAAAACCACATTCTTTAATATGCTGACAGGCATCTATAAACCAAGTGCCGGTCAATTGATACTTGAAAATAAAAACATTACAGGTTTACCCCCGGATCGCCTAACAACTTTCGGCATTGCTAGAACATTTCAAAACATCCGATTGTTCAACAACATGACTGTGCTCGATAATGTTTTAGTCGGTAGACATTGTCGCTTAAAAGCAGGCTTGTTGGGTGCAATCCTCCGCTCTCCAGCCGTGACTTTGGAGGAACGAGAAGCTAAGAAAAAAGCCTTGAATATGCTAGATTTTGTTGGTTTAGGCGCTGCTAAAGCACCAGAGTTAGCAAAAAACCTTTCCTATGGCGACCAGCGTAGATTGGAAATTGCCAGGGCTTTGGCCTCTGACCCAAAAGTTTTGCTTTTGGATGAACCGACTGCGGGAATGAACCCAAACGAAACGGCTGATTTAACTCGTTTTATTTACCGGATTCGCGATGAATTAGATTTAAGTATTTTGCTAATTGAACACGATATGAAAGTGGTGATGGGAATTAGCGATCGCGTGAGTGTCATGGAGTATGGCACTAAAATTGCCGAAGGAACTCCGGCGGTTGTTCGCGCCGATCCTCGCGTGATTGAGGCATACTTGGGAAAAGAAGAAGATGCCAATGGGTAATAGGCATCTCCAATAAACATCGACCATATTTATTGTGGAACAGGCATCTTGCCTGTTCAAAACAGGCAATTTTTGCGATGACTAATAATTATTTCTGAAGTTTTTTCCCTTTGGCTAGGAAACCAAAAAACATGGCAGTGCCTAATATAGTAGTCGGTTCTGGAACTGGTTCTGCTTCTCGAACTGGTTGCGCTTCTGCCAATACCAGATTATTCTTAACTTCTACTAATCTTATGTTAGTAGCGTTGTTAAAAGTCCGCGAATACACTCCAGAAGTATATAAGTTCAGGCTTTTTGTATTACCTTGATTCAGAAAACCAAAACTAACTTGTGTGGGATTAAAATTGCCGGCGAGGTTGTATGACAAACTCAAATCCGGGCCTTTAAAAGAGTACAAGCCGATCCCAAGTTGAAATGAGTCTAAAAGAATATTAGAAACAGTGTCAATCAATGAAAAAGATATACTTCCTTTGGCGCTAGCCCTTTCTGATTCAGGGCTATCAACATAGGTAAAAAGATTTAGAATAGCCTGAACAGTGAAGGAAAAAGTTTCTTTGGCATTAACAGAGAAGTCACCGATTACTGCGGCTTGACTTTGCGCTAAACCAGAATATTCGCTACCTTCACCTTTGACTATACTCTCCGAGAGATTTGCTGCAAACAATTGTTGGCAGTTAGATACAAAAACTGCATTAGCATTGGCTTCGCTAGTGACTACGCCTTTATTAGCGATCGCCAGAGTGTTCGTGTTTGCAAATGTACCAGTGTCAGTTGGTCGGTGACTGAAGTTGTCCATGCTGACTTCGGCGGCAGAACCTGCTATAATCGCAGCATTGCTAGGCGCAATACCTATACTCAAACCTGTAACTAAAGGAGTTGACAATAAAAATGCGATCGAGCCAATACTATGATTGATTTTCACGTTGAGTCTCCTGAAATTTGGAAAATCTTTAAGTAATGTTAATTTTTGAATTAGTAGCAGTTGCTTTCCCTTACTTATTAATACTATCTATTTACTTAGAGGTTTATATAAAGATATAGTCAAGATGTCCATGTTTTAATTAAAGTTTATGTAAAGTTAGTCCGGCCAGAGTAATTATGCTAGAAATCAAAGAGCTTCACACCTACTACGGAAATATCCACGCCCTCAAAGGAGTCTCGTTAACAGTTAAGGAGGGAGAAGTTGTGACTTTAATCGGTAGCAACGGGGCGGGGAAAACTACAACTCTCCGCACGATTCAAGGGCTGTTGCGTCCGCGCCAAGGGACAGTATTATTTGAAGGAAAGCCTTTGGAATCGATGTCTACAGAGGCGATCGTCCGTTTGGGTATTTCTCAAAGTCCCGAAGGGCGACTGATTTTCCCGCGAATGACAGTACAAGAAAACCTGGAAATGGGTGCTTATCTCCGTAATGATACTCTTGGTATTAAATCAGATATGGAGAAAGCATTAAATTTATTTCCGCGTTTGCGAGAAAGAATTAGTCAAAAAGGGGGGACTCTCAGTGGTGGGGAACAGCAAATGTTGGCGATCGGCCGCGCTTTGATGTCGCGCCCCCGTCTGTTATTATTAGACGAACCGAGTATGGGTTTAGCGCCGATGTTGGTTAGTCAAATTTTTGCGATTATTCGTGACATTAATGCCCAAGGTACTACTATTTTACTCGTAGAACAAAATGCGCGTATGGCTTTAACTGTAGCTCACCGAGGCTATGTCATCCAAACTGGTCAAGTTGTAGTCGCCGGTACAGCTAAAGATTTGCAGTCAAATGAAACTGTTCGTCAAGCATATTTAGGTGAAAATTAAATACCTATACAGGTAAGTGGGAATTGGGAATTGGGAATTGGGGATTGGGAATTGGGAATTGGAAGTGACAACTAACAACCAACCAACAACCAACTAATAACAAATAACCAATAACAACTAACAAATTACCCAATAGATCGCAAATTCCTACTTTCCAACTCCTGTTGAAAAGCCGCCCGCACCTTTTCCCACTCCACTTCCGCTTCAAACAGCCAATCGCGGGCTATTCCCACATCAAAAGTCTGAGTTCCTCCCGACTCAACCGCAGCACGGCTAATAGACTCCAATTCCTTGCAAACATCAGAAAAAGACAGCGCCCCCAAATTAGCGCTACTCGACTTCAGGGTGTGAGAAGCCAGCTTCAAACTGTCAGCATCGCCCAGAAAAATAGCCTCCTTCATTATTTTTAAATGCTGCGGTGCATCCGACAAATAGATATTAATTAAATCTCCCAAAAAATTGGGGTCATCATCATCATCAAGTTCGCTGAGATTGTGCAATATTTGAAAATCAATGGGCGAAACATTTTGCCTGTCAACACTATTAAATTTACGAGTACCAGCGCCATTTTGGGACTCAGTCACCGCAGTCCCTTCGTCCCGACTGAGAGGTTGACATTTGCTCAGAGCGATCGCCAATTCTTCGCGACGGACAGGCTTAGTAATATAATCATCCATACCAGCTTCAATACATTTTTCGCGATCGCCCTGCATCGCATTAGCCGTCATCGCAATAATTCTCGGCTTCTTATTGGCAGACAATTCCTGACAAATACGGCGTGTCGCTTCCAATCCGTCCATTTCCGGCATCTGCACGTCCATCAGCACAACATCATAAGATTGCCGCCTCAGAATCTCCAAAACCTCCAACCCATTAGCAGCAATATCAGCCCGATATCCTATCCTATCGAGCAAATGTATCGCTACTTTTTGATTCACCACATTGTCCTCTGCTAGCAAAATCCGAATCTGAACCCCATTTGCTCCACGTTGGGACAAATTGCTCGCAACCTGTCTCAAAACCGCAGGAGTTTGCTGCACCCGGTGTTGTTCCTGAGAATTTTCAAAATACTGCAATCCCGAAGTCAAAGTTGCCACATTTGAAAATTCTCCCATGCTATTTCTGCCAGTAACATACCCAAAAACTTGCACCAAAACATTATAAAACTGCGACTGTTTCAGAGGCTTAGTTAAAAAAGCCGCAAAATGCACTTCTGTATTTTCAAGTTTTTTCCAAACTTCCGCCTTGCTCAAATAAGTAAATAGCACCAAAGGCAGCGGATTTTTACGATGGCTTGTAATACTTATTCCATTTATATCTAGTTGTTCACCGCCTTTTAAGGAATTTTCCATTTCAAGTTTCCGAATTTCCACAGCCAGCGCCACACCATCCATATCTAATAGATTCATCGCCAAAACAACCAAATCTATCTCAGAATTTTGTTGAATTATTTCCAATGCCTCAGCAGCGGTACTTGCTGTGACCGCTATCATACCCCAAGACTGAGCCTGCGAAATCAAAACTTGCCGATTAATGGCGTGATTATCCACAATTAACAGATGCTTTCCTGTGGCAAAATCTGGCTTTTTTTCATTGGGAATGCCTTCAATTCCTTCTGCCATTACTGTAAAATAGAAAATCGAACCAGTTCCAGATATCGACGGCTCTACAAATCCCACAGGTGCTTGTCCTACCACACTTTTTCCAAACTCAGGAAGTGACAATTGGAAATTGCTATTTCCCCTAGATACCTGACTAAACACCCACATTTTACCTGCCATCATATCGCTGAGACGCTGGCTGATAGCTAGTCCCAAACCGGTACCACCGTATTGTCGTGTCGTCGAAGCATCGACTTGTGAAAAAGCTTTAAACAGCCGATTCATCCGCTCTGGCGGAATGCCGATTCCCGTATCTTGGACAGCAAATTGAATTTCGTATTTTTGGTTGACTGCTAACCGTTCCGGGTTAATTATTGACGGTTCTTGCTCTAAAATATTGTCATCCGACGGCGAACTCACAGCGATACCGGGCTGGATTTCTCTGGCTGTACAACGTACCACGATTTCTCCAGATTCGGTAAACTTAACGGCATTACCTAACAAATTAACTAAAATTTGACGGAGCCTGGTGACATCTCCTAAAATCTTTTTCGGAACAGAAGGGTCAATCAAATAAGCCAGCTCTAAGCCTTTTTCCGATGCTTTCGGAGCTAGTAATTCCAGAGATTCTTCAATACAATTTTGTAATTCAAAAGGCTGATTTTCTAAATCCAATTTTCCAGATTCAATTTTGGAAAAATCTAGTATGTCGTTAATAATAGTCAGTAAAGCATCACCACTATTACGAATTGTCTCGACAAAATCGCGCTGTTCTGTCGTTAGTGCCATATCTAGCAGTAAACCTGTCATCCCAATTACTGCATTCATGGGAGTACGGATTTCGTGACTCATTGTAGCTAAAAATTCGCTTTTGGCTTGGTTAGCAACTTCTGCTGCTTGTCTGGCTTGATCTAAGGCTTCATTTTGCTCTGCGAGTTGCTGCTGTCGCTGAACTTCTGTTTCTAGAAGTTTTGCTTGGGCTAAAGTAATGCCGACTTGAGCTGCAACATCTTCTAACAATTCAACTTCGTCTGGATTCCATTGACGAGTTGCATCGCACTGATGCAAGGTAATAATTCCATTGGGTTTGCCTTGATAGGAAGTGCGAACTGCTAACATTGATTTCAGTCCGATGCGGCGACACATTGGCACTGAGGATTCGAGCAAGGGATCGGCAAAGACATCGGGAGATGCTAGTGCTATATCTTCAGAAAGGAGTTTTTCTGTATAGGGGTTGTAGGTGACAGAAAGTTCTAAATCTAAAGCTGATTCGTAGGCTGGTTCTAAGTATTCTGCGACGCAAGGCAGGTGAGGATAAGGTTCGACAAGATAGGTGTGAATTGTACAGCGATTGACTCCAAATACGCGACCGATTTGGGTGGCGGTTGTTTGGAAAATTTCTTGAGTATCTAAGCTCGATCGCACTTTTTGAGTAATTTGTTTGAGCAACAAGCCGCGCTGGTACTGCCGCTCCAAGGTTCTCTCTTTTTCCTCGCGGGCAATTTCAGTGCCGATGTAATTACCCATCAACTTTAAAATTTCTAAATTTAGCGGTTTCAGGGGAGCTTTAGCGGTGCGAGAAGTAAAGCTCAAAGTGCCAAAAACTCTGCCTTCTACCATTACCCGCGTACCCATAAATGCTTCCAGCCGCCGCACTGTGTAGGCTGGGTGGTGTCGCCACTGAGTAGTACCAGCGGATTCGATAGAAATGGGTTCCTGCGATCGCAAAACTTCTCGTTCAAAAGTTCTACTTAAAGCAAAACCATCTCCTTTGGCAAATCCGAAGGGAAAATCTTCTGGTAAATAAGCCGCGAGCACTTCGTAGCGATCGCCCAAAACCCGCCCCAACAGTCCAATATCCATGCCAAACTGACTGCAACCCATTGCCAATAGCCTAGCTGTGCGCTCCTCAAAAGAGCCTTGAGAGCTCACCATTACCTCGTAGAGCGATCGAATTGCCCTTTCACTTTCCCGCAGTTCCTCAACCCCTTCGACCCGACGGCTAACATCGTGCAAAGTCCCTAAAATTCCCGTGATTTCACCTTCAGAATTCAGCCTTGTTTGGGCAAAAATTTCAACTGAAATAAAGCTTGAAAAACTTTTATTTTTTAACTCTTCAAAACGTATTTCATCCCTTTTTAAAAATTGCAGTTCTCGCCGATGAAATTCTGACTTCCGCGTCACCAAAGACTCCAATATTTTTGCACACTGCTGACGCTCATTTGGGTGTACCCAATCTAAAAAATTAGTCTGCAAACTTTCGGACACTGAAAAACCTGTCATTTCCGTCCAAGCACGACTCAGAAATGTCCAAACTCCGCCCGCATCCATCTGGAAAATTACAGTTGCTTTGAGAGAGTCAAATATTTCTGATTGCTGCTGCTCACTTTCGCGAACTTTTACCTCTAACTTCTTGTTTTGAGTGATATCTGTATGAGTTCCCACCATCCGCAGTGGTTTCCCCACACCGTTTCGCAAAACTTGACCCCGATTTAGCACCCAAATAATGCTGCCATCTTTGCATTGCATCCGATATTCTATGACAAAATCCGCAGTTTTTTCTGCTAGATGTTCTTCTATAGCTGCTTTTACCAAGTCAACATCATCTGGGTGCATTCGGCTCCACCATTCGGAGCTGCGGTGGTCGATTTCGCTCTCCGAGTAGCCGAGCATTTCTTTCCAGCGCAGGGAATAAAAATACTCATCTGTTTCGATATTCCAATTCCAAATCCCTTGATTATTAATTTGAATTGCGAGATTAGCAAGATCTGAACTGTTTTGATAATTTTTTTCAATTTTTTGACTATGAGCAGCAGCAATTTTCACTTCTGAAGATAATTTTTTGTATTGCGCGCTCGTAGATTCTAGCTGGCGTTGTAAAGCGATTAAACCCGAATGCAGAGATTTTGAATCCAGCGCTTGCAACAGAATAGTTTTAGGGTTGACAATACCGATCGGGTGACTATTTTCGTTAACAACTAATAAAGGTAGTTGGCAATAAGTTTTTTGCAAAAGAGCGATGGCTGCTTCCAAGGTTTGGTAAGGCCGCACCAGAGCTGGAGGACTGCTGCAAATCGATCCCGCTTTAGTTTGGTTAGAGTCTATTCCCAGTGCTTGCAACAGTACGATATCGCGGGTGCTTACCACTCCAACCAGTTTTTGAGAGTTGTTGTTTGTGAATTTTGAATTGTGAACTGTCGCCGTCGAATTTTGTTCGGCAGTTTCGGTAATCAATACATAGTTAACACTATTTCTGAACATCAGTTGCGCCAAGTAGCGAACCGAAGCAGAAGCAGGAGCATGAATAATTCGCGAGGCAGCGATGCGAGGGATTTGATAAAGTTTAATTGAGTGAGCTGGCAACTCTAATTTTGGATTCAAATTTGGCACGGGCGGGGGAGGCGCGAATAACGTTTGAGATGGCGAAGCGCTACTAACTGCTTTTTGTTTGTGGTTCCCTGCATCCTGTAACATTTGCAGCAAGCTTTGAGTGCTAATTATACCGACAAGTTCGTCAATTTCACTGACGATGGGCAAGTGGCCAATTTGGGTTTTTTCCAACAGGCTTCCCAAGGCAAAAATGTCGGAAATTTGCGATTCTTTGGCTACAGTAACGGTTCTGATCATGATTTGTTCGATCGCAAATCCTTTCAAAGAAGCGCCGATCGAATTTAGCTGTACAATATCTCGTTCTGTAATGATACCCAGCACCGGCCCGTCCGCGGGATAGGTCGGTTTTGAACCGTTGAAACTGCGCCCGTTTAATTCAGAGTGCACTGGACGCGGTACGGTATCATAAAAACCTAAATTTTGCCGTGCTAGTGCTGAATTCCCATTCGTCCAACTTTCTCGTTGAAAATTCCCGTGCTGCTCTAGCACTAGCACATAACTAGACCCTGTGCGACTCATGAGTTCGATCGCCTCTTCTATGGGCGTCTGAGGCGTGACAATGAGCGGATTGCGGTTAATTACCTGATTGAGAGAGGGAATAAACATCAGGGGGCATAGGAGTGATATTTGTTAGAAAACCGCGACATGGTAAAAATTCAAATATTTGCCCGCTGCAAATAGATGCTGAGGGATCTGGTAGTCCGCGTAACACTAAAAATTTGTGCAGTGGGAACTTAGCGGTAACAATTTGCTCAAAATCCATGATTTTTTGATTATATGCCACAACACCAATTGTATTAACTTTCTGTTTGATTGTGAATAAATCTTGTATGGGCCTAGGGCATTTTGAGATAACCCTCTATTATAGCAACTTTTAGCCAAACAATTTTATTTTTAATTCCTTTACTGAAACTTGATTAAAACAGCACTATTTCCCGCCATCGAAAAAGTAGCATTGCCATCCTTCAGGGTTAAGTTACCAACAACCTCATCCATCGCCCTAGAGCTAAACTCTCGCACGGTTCCTTTTCCAACTTTGAGCAAAGCCGAAATATCAGAATTGACAGTGTAAGATTTTGGTTGGTCATTGACAGCCAGGAGATAAACATGATTGCTAGCATCTTTAGTGGCAACTGTGATTAAATTAGCGCTATTAGCGATCGGAAAAAAAGTAGATTTCCCCCCCTGCAAAGCTCTAATTCCCATCCGCAAAGCATAGTAGCCCGCGCGGCGTTTTCCCCCACTGCCCAGCAAACCTTCTGTCAGTTCCGGCTTTCCCCAATCGTACAAACAAAATATATGACTGCCGTAAATATAATTATCCCCCGGTTGGGAACCGCGAATCAAATTTTTAATCAAACTTAAAGCTAAAGATAAATCGCTGTAGCTAATCTCATAACTTCCCCATTCCCCCAGCCAAAGCGGAGAGTCAGCCCGAACAGTACCGTTCATCCAGCCGTGCACTTTGCGGGTGTAGTTAGAAATATCGGCATCGTAGTTGTGGACATTGACTGTATCAAAATAATTAGGAATTTCCTGCAAAGCAAAAGCCGGCCAATTGCTACCCCCTATAGTTTTCGGGCCGTGGATGTGATAAGTGCGCGAAGGCAAATAAGTTTTGTAAACAAAGTCGATCGCATCTTTGGCCACCTTAACCAACTCAAAGTAATCAGCCCTAGTCCCACCCCAACCCTGATCGCGGTTATCCGGTTCATTGTGAATTTCCCAATCATCAACGCCGTAGTCATTGCGTACATTCAGCCAATAAACAGTAGCAAAAACGTGTTCCCACCACTCATTCCAATCTTCTTGATTGCGCGGCGGATTCAGTTGCAGCGCCCAACTCGGACTCCAGCTATTGTCAACATTCCTAATACTTACAACCGGGCGAATCTTAGCTTGTTTGAGACTATTAAAAATAGTCCTAGCATTTCCTTTCCAAACTTTACCGGGTTCTCCCGACCACCAATAATCACTACCGTTGGGCGGGTCTGTCATCATTTTATCCCAATGTTCCCAATTAATTATCTGGGGATTTGTCTTAATTTGCTCAATAGAAGGCCAGCCGTATTTAGCATCATCATCTTCCGGTTCCCATCTAGACATCCCGCCATAAATGCGGTATGTATTAACTCCCAAATCTTGCAAATCTTTGATGTCAAAATTGATACTGCCCTCAACAGCACCGATATAGCGAGTGCTAATACCTGCGGGAGTGCCAGAAATTTTAATTGTTTCGATGTTTTGAGCAAAACTTGTTGTTCCGCTGAACAACTGAAGGCTTAGGGCAATTAAAATGCCCAGAAACAAATTACGAATTATAGTTTTTGAGAACACATGGCTAATAACTAATGGACTGATAAATAATGACTAACTACCAATTTGTAACTATCAATTTAATGGGTCGTTGCACATATCTCGATCCCCCTAAATCCCCCTTAGGTCGGGGGACTTTGAGAAGAATCTTGTCTCCCCCTTATTAAGGGGGGTTAGGGGGGATCAGATTCTATGCAGCAGCATAAAAAATTGGTATAACTATCAATTGGTAACTACCAACTGCCAATTGCTTACTGACTAATTAACTTCAACCTACGCTGAAGTCCCGCCGCCGCCGTAGCAATTATTACCGCCAAAATCGGGTGTAACGGCTCGCTGTAGCGAGCTTCTGCATAAGTAAGCGCATGAATCAAAGTAAAATAGCCACAGACTAGCAAAAGTGGCAAAAACTCCCGCCAGCGATGCCGCAAAACTATCATGCCCAAAACAGCAAATACAGGAAAAATTCGCGACGCTAAAATGCCGACAATCCGTTGCGGCGAAAAGAATGGCCGCATTGCCTGCACATTAAACATAGCGTGATAAGGCCAGTCACTTATAGGGTTTCCCAACCACAAATAAACTGCCTTTTGCAAACAATACCAGACATAGACAGCCGGCTCGCGGAGGATTGAGGCGATCGCCCGTTTGGTAAAATAGCGATCGCCCTCAATTGTAAAAGCATTGTGTCCCCCATTCCGAGCCGGATTGAGTTCTTCCTCCCAAATCTGAACAATATGGCGTTTTGGCAATTTTTCATAGGCCAAATGATAAAATTCTGGACTTCCTTGCCACAGCAGCGCTGTAGAAACGCTGTAAATCAAAAAAGTCTTGTGAGTTCGATAATTGTGGTAAGTCCAAGGTGCAGTAATGATGATAATTGCGCCCAAATAAGCAAGAAATAAAGCAATCTTACGCTTCAAATGCCATTCGCGCGGCATCAATAGCGGCACAATTACTGGAAGCAACATCGCTGTCGGTCGGCAAAGATTCGTAATTGCTAACAGCGCACCGGCCAATGCAAAATTTTGCCATCGTGGCTGTTCCAATGCCCACAGCAAACCCAGCACTGTTAAAATTATTAAAGGAGCGTATAAAACCTCTGTTTGCACCAGCCTGACATGAAGAATCAGGGACGGATGCAGCGCCATTAATCCAGCCGCTACTAAGGAACTTTGAGCACCAGTAAAACGTCGCGCCAGGATAAAAGTTAGGGGTATGACTGTCGCCCCCAAAAAAGCTTGTATGTAGACTACAGATGCGGGAGAACGACCAAAAATTGCATAGCATCCAGCCACAAAAAAGGGATAAACCGGTGTCCGGGTCGGCCGCTCAAAAAAATGACCCTTCAGCAACCAATACGCCAAACCCTCATAGCCCGGTTCATCGCCTCGGAGACGGGCGGGGGTATCGGGGAGAGTTTGGTTGGTGCGCCATGCTAAATAAAGGCGGAATGCTAGTCCCAGCAGCGTCAGACAAATCAGTACCCAGACAATTATGCGGTCATTTCTTTGCTGCTGTGCTTCAGGGATGTCTGATATCATAATTGATTACCTAAGTATTTGCGATCAGAACAAATTTAACGAAAGGCTATTTACAAAATATACGCTAAAATTCATGACCAAATCCAGATCGCACTATACCTGCGATCGCGATCGCACAAAACTCAGGTACGCTATCCTGTGATTGTACCTATCTAAACGGCTAATGCCATGTCTGGCGATCGCTTGCGACAAATTGCTAACAGCTTGACAAATCGTCTCAACCGTGATGTATTAATTGAAAAATCCCTATCCGATATTCGAGAATTTTTGCAGAGTGATCGCGCTGTACTGTATCATTTTTACAGAAAGTGGCAGGGTCAAGTGACTTGCGAGACGTTAAGTGCGATCGAACTATCAATTTTGGGTTCCACCGGGGCTGACGAATGTTTTAACGACGAATACGCTGCTTTGTACGAAGCAGGTAGAGTTAGAGCAATTGCCGATATTGAAGTAGAACCACTTCACCAATGTCACCGAGAGTTTTTGCGTAGCATGAAGATACGCGCTAATTTAGTAGTCCCAATTTTAACGGCGAAGGGGCTTTGGGGACTGTTAATTGCTCATCAGTGTAGCGGGCCTCGTACTTGGTTGCGATCGGACATTGAATTCATGCAGCAACAAGCCCAAAATATGGCAATGTCTCCCACAATTCAAGATAGTTAATATAGTTAGCAAGACTTGGCGGCAAGGAGTTTTCGGATGCTGGGCGAGCGAAACCCAAGAATGATATCTTGAGGAGACACGCCACGTTGAATCAGTTCTCGATCGATATAGATTTCGGTACTATTGTGTTGAATCCAGATTTGATTTTCGATGAGATCGAGCTGCATCGCACACCCATAGATGCGATATTCCTCCCGCCATTCGTTGTGCATGACGAGGTATCGATCGCGGGCGAAATCGAAGATTAACTGAGCATTTGCGTCATTCTTAGAAAAGTCTTCGAGAAAGTCGCAAACAATTTTGCGGTATTCGTTTAATCTATCCATTTGTCGATCGCCTCATGAGTTGGATTGTAAATAAGCAGGTGTAAACTTAATGCCCTACAATATACACATCTATAACTTATTCTAAAAGCTTTATGCCTTTTACTGAACTTGTTCCTCTTCTTAAAGAATTATCTCACGCCGAGAAGCTATTGCTACTCCATTTCCTGGTAGCTGAATTGCTGAATGAATCTGGTTTAGTACCGTTGAGCGATCGAGGAACACCCGCTAGTCAAGGGTTGCATGATTCTTTTGAAGCTGCTTCTGTACTAGCAAGAGCGTTGGCAGAAGAGAAGGTTGCAACGCATGGTTGATCGAGTCAGATTCGACTTCACCGAGGTCGATCCAAGTCTTGGTGCATTAAGTACGCTTCCTTACCTGCCAATACTTCTAACGTATCAAAATCAATCTCTGAGGGTATCGGGTTTATTAGACACAGGCTCTAGTGTAAACGTATTACCTTATGAGATTGGTTTAAGGTTAGGTGCTGTTTGGGAACGACAGAGGCTTTCAGTGCCGTTGGGAGGAAATTTGTCTAAGTTTGAAGCAAGAGCGGTGGTGATGACAGCAAATGTCGAGCAATTTCCGCCTGTGGAGTTGGCTTTTGCTTGGACACAAGATCGAAATGCTCCATTGATTTTGGGACACATGAATTTCTTTCTAGCTTTTGATGTATGTTTTTATCGCTCTGAGTTAGCATTTGAAGTTAGCCCGAAAAGATATTGACCAAAAGATTCAGATTATTCTCAATGCCCAGCATTTAATTTCTCAGAGATACGGATTGTTTGTCTGGATAATCCCAATTTTGTCAATATATCCGGTAGGACGAAGGATTCGCACATATATTCAATCGATTATATGACGTGTTTTAATTGTAGTGTGCGTCAGGTGAGTTTATTAAACGATTATTGAAGGTTTAAATATCTGACGCACCTTACTAATTAGGTAACAGATATGCTAGTCCAGTGAATAACCAATAAAGAAGATTTTCGACGGTCGATCGTTGTCGTAAAGGATAATGTATCGGCTTTCACCCCGTCTGATGGTATACCAAAACTTATCCCATATGTCGTAGCCCGTCTCTTCCCAATGCTCAAGCTCCCCTTCAGAAATAATTATGTCTTCTACCATTTTCCTTGTAGGTTTATCTGTACCAAACAAAGCTAGCGTCTCATCAGCGGATAAAGCCCAAGAAGCAAGAACTTCTGGAGAGTTACTAACTTTCTGAATATCTAGAATTGAGCCTGTTCCGCTATCTTCAGCGTCTTTTAAAGCTTCTTCAATCGAAGTGTGTCGCGCACCGGGAGCAATAGATTGTGCATTGGGAGGAAAGTTGAATTGGAACATCCACATCCCAGAATCGTACATATTCACAGCAGGGTCATATCTCCCTGCTTCAAACTCCTGTTGACGTAGAGTCTGTAATGCACTGTTTACATCAGGTTGGTATTTGGTGAAATAAAAATATGGGTGAGATCCCATTTAACTATCCTCAATTTCTTACTTAGAGAGTGAACAGTTTTCCCAAACGAAGACAGCAGCCTAACTTCTAATTGTATCGCAGTTGCTCTACAATGGCAGTATATCAGATGCGATATAGAATTAGGTATGAGCGATCGTGACAAACCTTTAATTTGGTTGCGCGGTGAGGTCAAAACTCCACCCTTTAGCCAAGAAGCGCGTATTGAGGCAGGTTTTTTGCTGAGACGCTTGCAGCAAGGCGAAAGCCTGGAATTACCCCACTCACGACCCATGTCAAGTATTGGATCGCATTGCCACGAGTTACGAATTCGAGATGCGGACAAAAATTGGAGAATCATCTATCGAATTGATGACGATGCTATTGTGATTATTGAGCTATTCAATAAGACTACACAAACTACACCTGACCGAGTAATTGAAAATTGTAAAAAACGATTGAGTAAGTACGATACAGATACACAGGATTAATTATGGATAGACTAAAAAAAGAACGTTTAGAAGCAAGGGGTTGGAAAGTTGGTACAGCTTCAGAATTTTTGGAACTAACACCGGAAGAAAATGCCCTGATCGAAATCAAATTAGCGCTCAGCCGGAACTTGAAAGCACGACGACAAAAGCTAATGACACAAGTGGAATTAGCCCAGAAAATTCAGTCAAGTCAACCGCGGATCGCTAAAGCCGAGAATGGCGATGCTTCAGTTTCGATCGAACTTTTAATACGCGGGATGCTAGCGACAGGTGCAACTCTTCAAGACATTGGCAAGGTTATTGCTGAAGCCGGATGAACTTGCAGGAATCCCACGCAATTCAAACCATTGCCGAGTATTTAATTTCTCATAGATATGGATAGCTTGTCTGCCTAAAACTTCGGGTGCATTCTTTCCTGGTTTGATATCAAACAGTCCTGGATGCACTACCATTAAAGAAACCGGGTTTTTTACCTTTTATGTCGGCTACAACTGAGATATTGCAGCAATGTCAATCAGGGGATTTTTGGTGGGGGAGGGCGGGTTTATTTAACCTGTTTGCAACCCGAAAAGCCTTTGGTGAACCCGCCCCTACAGCTCCCACACGAATGGTGCAATATCTCAGCTACAACCCGTTCTTTCGTAAAAAACTCGGTTTCTAGATCCCTGTGCGTAACAACTCCTATTACTATTAACTCACCGCTACAGCCTCCCCCAAAGGATGTTGTTCTAAAACAGCTTTCAAATACTTCCCAGTATAAGAACGAGAATTTGCCGCCACATCCTCCGGTGTTCCCGCCACAATAATTTCACCTCCCTTATCTCCACCTTCTGGCCCCAAATCGATCGCCCAATCGCAGCACCGAATCACATCTAAATTATGTTCGATGACCAAAATTGAATTCCCCTTATCCACCAATCTTTGCAACACATTTAACAAATGGTGAACGTCGTAAAATGACAAACCAGTAGTCGGTTCATCAATCAAATAAAGCGTCTTCCCAGTAGCACGGCGCGATAATTCCGTTGCCAATTTTACTCGCTGTGCCTCGCCCCCAGAAAGAGTCGGTGCAGGCTGTCCCAACTGAATATAACCCAAACCAACATCAAGCAAAGTTTGCAGTCTCATCGCCGCCCTGGGAATATTTTTAAACATTTCCAGAGCTTCCTCAACTGTCATGTTCAAAACATCAGAAATTGACTTGCCTTTGTACTTAACTTGCAATGTTTCTCGGTTGTAGCGCGCACCTTTACAAACCTCGCACTGCACGTAAACATCCGGCAGAAAATTCATCGAAATTACATTCACACCTTGACCGCTGCAAGCTTCGCACCTTCCACCTTTTACGTTGAAAGAAAACTGTCCAGCTTTATAACCTCTGGCTTTGGCTTCAATGCTTTCGGCAAACAAGTCTCGAATCACATCAAAGACTCCCGTGTAAGTAGCAGGATTAGAACGCGGAGTTCTGCCAATTGGAGATTGATCGATGACTATCACCTTATCAACTACATCCTCTATAGAGCGTTCACCTTTAGTTTTGAGCGCATCCATATCTGGTGGTAAAGGAACTTTTTTGGTGAGATAATGTTGCAGCGATGGATACAGTAATTCATTGATTAATGTAGATTTTCCTGAACCGGAAACTCCCGTAACACAGACAAGTTTTCCCAGGGGAATTTCGACATCGATATTTCTTAAATTGTTGCGACGAGCATTGGTGATTGAAAGAAATTTTCCATTACCTTTTCTCCTTTCATTCGGGGTTTCAATGACTCGTTTTCCAGACAAATACGCGCCCGTCAAAGATTCCTCAGCCGCCAGTAAGTCTTCTAGACTTCCTTGGGAGATGATTCGCCCGCCGTGTACGCCAGCGCCGGGGCCGATATCGACAATATGATCTGCCGATCGCATAGTTTCTTCATCATGCTCCACTACAATCAGTGTATTGCCTAAATCTCGTAACTTTGTCAAAGTTTGCAGCAACCGGAAATTGTCTCTTTGGTGCAGTCCGATACTGGGTTCGTCCAAAACGTAGAGGACTCCTGTCAAACCGGAACCGATTTGAGTCGCCAGTCGAATTCGCTGCGCTTCGCCACCAGAAAGCGTCATTGCGGCGCGGTCTAAGGTCAAATAATCTAACCCGACATCAAGCAGAAATTGCAGTCTGGCTTTGATTTCTCGAAGCGCTAAATCGGATATTTGAAATTGCCGATCGGTCAATCCCAAATTATCTACTCGTTCCCGACATTCCCGAATCGAAATACTGGTTAAATCCACAATTCCGTAGTTTCCTAACCGCACCGCCAGTGCTTCCGGTTTCAACCGCTTACCGTGACAAACATGGCAAGGTTGATCGACTCGATATTGTTCCAATTTCTGCTTGATTAAATCCGAACCAGTATCTTCATACTGGCGCTGCAACATGGCAATTACACCTTTAAAATCTCTTCTTAAATCGCTGGAATTTGGGTCACGCTTCCTATTTTCTCCCGTTTTCTTTTCCTCATTTCCATACAAAATGATCTGCTGATGTTCCGGCCGCAAGCGATACCAAGGAGTGTCAATATTAAAGCCACAAGTATCTGCAACACTACACAACAAAGAGAGATAATAAGAATTGTCCTTATCAGACCAAGGGGCGATCGCACAATAAATCGGCGCTTTCTCGTCGGGAATCACCAACTCCGGCGCAAACGTCCGTAAACTGCCCAAACCGTGGCAATTTGGACACGCACCATAGGGCGAATTAAACGAAAACAATCGGGGCGAAAGTTCTTCCATTACCGCCCCATGTTCCGGGCACGCAAAGTTTTCGGAAAAGATGATCGGCGGATTTGGTTCAGAATTTTCGTCTGCTGGTAACTCCTCAATTACGGCAATTCCTTCGGAATGACGCAGACAAGTGCCTAAAGAATCAACTAAACGTTCTTCTAAACCTGGTTTTTTAATTAGCCTGTCAACAACTATCTCGATGTTGTGCGTATGATTTTTATCTAATTCGATATTTTCCGAAAGTTCTAAAATCTCCCCGTTAACTTTGACACGACTAAATCCTTCTGCGGCTAAACTCGACAATAATTTCCGGTGAGTCCCTTTTTTTCCGCGCACAACTGGTGCCAGAAGGTGAAAGCGAGTGCCATCAGGAAGGGCCATGATGCGATCGCACATTTCATCAATAGTCTGCGGCGCAATGGAACGATCGCAAATCGGACAGTGCGGTTCGCCAGCTCTGCCGTAGAGCAATCTGAGATAATCGTAAATTTCTGTAACAGTCCCGACAGTCGATCGCGGGTTGTGAGAAGTTGACTTTTGGTCGATGGAAATAGCCGGACTCAAGCCCTCGATGGCGTCCACATCAGGTTTATCCAACTGTCCCAAAAACTGGCGGGCGTAGGCGCTGAGAGACTCCACATAGCGGCGCTGTCCCTCGGCAAAAATTGTATCGAAAGCCAGGGAAGACTTACCAGAACCGGAGACACCCGTAAAAACTATAAGTTGATCGCGTGGCAATTCCAGATCAATATTTTTCAGGTTGTGCTGTCTCGCACCGCGAACCCGAATCGTATTTTGGTTATTAGAGTTAGGAGTCGTCACATTATGCCCGTTGCGGGATGCACTTGGCTGGCTTTTGGAGGTTTTGGCGCGTTGGGACATGAGAGTAGTGCAAAACAGTGCTTAACCATCTTAGCGCTGCCTTTGGAATCGGTGTCATCCAAACTCAAGAATATCAAAGAATTGTTAAATAAGTTTCCGTTGGCCCGTCTGGCAAAACCTTCAATCTTTGATTTTTCAAATCGACTTCAATTCCCAGCGCTTCCATCGGAATCACGCCTAAAAGTGGCGTTTTCCCCTCTGGCAATTCCAAACACTCAAAAGTTCCTTCGCGCCCGTACAGAGAAATCTTGGCATCTTGAAAAATCCTCGCCTCACTAATGCCCGTGGCAGTTTCCACAACCACTTGCTTGAGAATTTTCAAACCCAGTCTAGCAATCACATCTTTAGGTAAGTACAAAGTAGTCGCGCCCGTATCCACTAAAACATTTTCTAGAGTAACAGACCTGACTTGCTCGATTGGAATCAGACCATCTTCTGCTTTTCCTTCATCCAGTCGATTCGTAATTACTAGGGTTGTGATAACTTTTCCCATTGGGGTTTCTGTAGTTGTTTCCATTATGTTCAGATGATCATAAATTGCTGCTTTAATTTTAGCATATACAGCATATTCCAGTAGGGACACGGCATTGCCGTGTTCCAGGTTTATGAAGGACACGGCATTGCCGTGTCCCTACCGTGTCAAAATAATCAAATCACTGCACACCAATAAACTTATGAGTTTGCAAAGACAACCTGTAACTAGGATTTTGTTTCAGCAATTCTAATACAATCGGAATTGCTAACTCTTTAGAGTTCCATTCCGGCTGCAAAAAAACCGGAATATCGACATTGATTGGCAAATAATTACGATAAAATTCCACTTCTTCGCCAGTGCTAACCACCAACTTAATTTCATTAGATCTAGTCCAAAAAAGCTCTTGTACCGGATATTTAGGACTGATGTGTTCTTTAGGGGAAAGAGTAATCCAAGCTAGTGGCGAAACATCCTGCCAGTAAGCACCAGAAGTTTCAATACTCACCTGCTTATCGCAGGCTAACAAAGCTTCAACTAACTCAGGCAAATCCTGGTGAATGAAGGGTTCACCGCCAGTGATCACAACTCTCGGAGACTGCAACTGAGCTAGCAATTGTGCGATCGACTGCGACACTGCGGGTAAACCTTTGCCACCGTTGGAGTACCCGGTGTCGCACCAAGGACACCTCACAGGGCAACCAGCCAATCTGATAAAATCAACCAAAGTTCCCGTCCAGTAGCCTTCGCCTTGAACGGTACATTGAAAAGTTTCGTGAATTGGCAATTTTATTTGTAAATTAGACACTATAATTAATGATGTTGACTGTTGACTGTTTGAATAATACCGATGCAACTGGAAATGATATAAATTGTTTTTATTTCACGGTTTACAGTAATTTTCAAATCAACCGTAAACCGCAAACAACTCTTTAATTCTGCTGTTCAGGTTCCATCATAGTAGCCCAGCGACGTTTCAATGCCAAAGTCAGTCCGTCAGCGATCGGGACAACACTGAGGGTAACTCTGGGATCGTTACGCAATTTGTCGTTAAAAGTCCGAATGGCTAGGGTACTTTCGTCCTGTACTTTAGGGTCTGCAACTCGTCCAGACCACAGAACATTATCAATTACAATTAAACCGCCATTTCGCACCAGTTGGAGCGATCGCTCAAAATAAGCCTCATAATTTTCTTTGTCCGCATCGATGAAAGCAAAATCAAAGGTTCCTGTTTGTCCTTCAGCGATTAACTTGTCGAGAGTATTAATTGCTGGCCCTAAGTGCAAAGAAATCTTGTTGGCGACACCCGCAGCTTCCCAATAGCGACGTGCGATCGCAGTATATTCCTCGCTGACATCGCAAGCAATAATCTGCCCGTTGGAAGGCAGCGCTAAAGCTACGCACAGGGAGCTATAACCAGTAAAAACGCCAATTTCTAAGGTTTTTGTCGCTCCCATTAGTTGTACCAACATCTGCATAAATTGTCCTTGTTCAGGAGCAATTTGCATCATACCCATAGGATGTTTCCCAGTTTCTTCTCGCAGTTGTTGAAGAATATCTGGTTCCCGCAGGGAAATAGATAACAGATAATCGTAAAGTTTATTTTCTAGGCCAAGAGTTAAGTTCGCCATCGGTTTGTCCTTGCTACTGACTTTTGATTTGAGATTGTAGACGCGCCATTCAAATAAGTATATCTCAGCCATCAGTGATTCTGCTGCTCTACTGACTACTGACTAATGACTAATGACTACTGACTCTCGTTCACTAGGTCGCTTTCCTAACTGTCACACCTTTGCGACAGAGTCCTGCAAATCCACCCACAATCAAAACAACATTTCCCAAGGGCGATCGCAATGTATTACAGTTTCGCAGGTTTCGGTGCCACCACAGGCATATTTTTACTATTAGTTTTTGCAATTCTGCAATGGCTGCACATCCCCGCCGGCAGCTTCATCGATTGGGTAATTGCCATTGCTACTTTTGAATGGCTATTATTGATAGTTACAGTTCCCTGGAATATCCATTTTGAAGCTAAAGAAGTTTTAGTCCAAGCCGCCGAATCAACCGAAAAAGGGATTGCTGTAGATCAGAAACAAGTCAAATATGTTAATTTATTAGCTAGTCGATCTTTGTGGGTTGCGATCGGACTTCACTTGGTTAGCGCGATCGCACTTTACGTCCTAGCAGCCACTGGAATTAGTGCTATTGGCTATCTCAGTTCCGGTGCAGCACTGCTTTTAACTATACTACGTCCAGCCATTAAAGCTTATCAATATTTAGCGGCGCGGCTGACCATGATTCGCAGTCAATTTTTCCATCCCCGCGAAGATATTATTGAACTCCGCAGCCGATTCGCCAACTTAGAATGTACCATTAAAAATTTAGAAGCTACATTGAATTCTCACGATCCAAATTCTTGGGTAGCTGTGCAAGATCGACAGCAGGAAGCGACTAGAAGAGACTTAACTCGACTAGCAGCATCTGTCGAAAACTTGAGTGCTACAAATCAGGCAGCACATACTAAACTGGCAAGAGATGCAGAAAGTGCGATCGCCCAACTCACTGATGATAGCCAATTCCTCAATCATGTCCGCGAAATCATCCGATTTTTCAAAGAAGCATGAAGTCAGTTGACAGTTGACAGTTGACAGTTGACCCTTCGACTACGCTCAGGGCACCGCTGTTGACTGTTGACAGTTGACTGTTGCCAATACTCAATACCCAATACCCAATTCCCTGCCTTTAGATAGATGTCAAATACTCATAAAAAGTAAAACCTTTGGTAAAAATTTCATTTTCCTTCTTCGTTATTCCTTCTGTCATAACATCAATAATTAGGAAACTATAACCAAAGATAGTTGGGGAATGAGTTTGCTTAAGTCTAATATTTAAACATAAGCCAAAGAGCTTAAAAACTACCGAGGAATAAATCATGAGTATTAGCAAAGCAACACCAGCAGACGTAGAAATCGAAGCTAATATGGAAGCCCCCCACTACGACCGGGGCATCACTCCTGCCGAAACAGCAGCGCGACAAGAACGTGAAGGCTCTAACTTCATGCACACAACCACAGAATCGAGACAGCAAGATGCCAAGACTGACGACCAAACTGATGACGAAAGTATTCGCACCACCGACGGCTATACAGTAGACAAAGAAGGTCTGGTTAACAATTATGCGATCGAACCCGAAATGTACATCAACGAACCGGGTGATTTGAGAGAAAAAGAAGAAGCCGAAGCCCAAGAACGGGTTCGTATCTTGGCAGAAATTAAAGATAAAAGAGGTGAGGAAGGCAAACTGACAGCGGAAGCAGATACCCGTGGTAAAGGGCCGGGGATTATCTAATATCAAATCCGGTGACATCGGAATTAATATTAGCAACAATCAGGACACGGCAATGCCCATTGGTGTCAACTTAAGCCTGAAACCCTTGGTATCTCTCGCTTTTACCTGAGTCCAGATCCCCCTAAATCCCCCTTAAGAAGGGGGACTTTGAGAAGACTCTTGTCCCCCCCTTCTTAAGGGGGGCTAGGGGGGATCTGGCCTTAATCGTTAAACAGCAGTCTATCACTGGGTTTGACCTTAAGTTGACACCAATGGGCAATGCCGTCTCCCTACAATTAATCGGGGTAGGGAAACGGCATTGCCGTGTCCTCCTTCAACTCCCAGATTGCATCAATTCGCAAAGCCTCCTAACCAAGGCTTTAATTCTGGTGCCATACTGCAAATCCGCTGTCCAACGTCCACTAAGCCGATCGACTTCTGAAGCAATTCCCCGCGTCACAAAGCGAAATCGAGGGTCTACAAGTTCCTGAACCAAAGGTTCGATACTAGCGTAAGCTTTTAAATGTTGAACGTGAGCCCTAACACCGATCCGAGCACTAGCAAAAGATGCACTTTCACTATCTCCACCCACAGCAGCCAAACCTCCAAAATTGTTTTGAGTCGGTCTAATCTCGTCGCCAAAGCGCAAAA
The DNA here is from genome assembly GCF_021648855.1 of Tychonema litorale BBK16. Classification (GTDB taxonomy): domain Bacteria; phylum Cyanobacteriota; class Cyanobacteriia; order Cyanobacteriales; family Microcoleaceae; genus Microcoleus. The sequence continues at coordinate 26,639 of NZ_JAKJHX010000046.1, forward strand.
AATTACTTTCTAAACACATTTGACAAAAAGCAATATCGTAGTTGACTCCTTCCAACGTTCCTTCCTCCCGATACAGTTTTGCTATGTCAGAAAAAACCGTTAAAGCGTTCGGATTATTTGATCTGAGAAACATCAATAACTGCACTTCGGTGGTGATTCCAGAACCCATAATTTTGCCAACTTCAGCGGGAAGCTTGACATTCGATCGCAAAATCACTGTCCGACTAGCCCTATCCCAACTAACTGATACTTGAAAATCCCGCAGTTCGATCGCCTGAACGTATACAATATTATTGTAACTAATACGGCGGAGTCGGGGAATTTTGGATAAATCAATGCCCAATCGATCCACTAGGTCGATCGGAATATAAGCATTGCCATTAATTAAAACCCCCTGTTCTTCATAGATTCCACCGTTGAGGTTGATATTAATCGGTCTATAACTAATTGGGGTAGGAGTTGGAGGTTCCGCACGAGGGCGAATCCAATTTTCCAGTCCATCAGCAATCCCCATTGCCATATCTCCCCGCCGATTTTGAATTAAAATGCGATCGTCCGGGTTAGTGAGAAAGCCTAGTTCTATTGACATCGAAGGAATAGAAAGCCAACGACAAAAAATCCGCCGTCCCAAGCCCGTAGCAGTATCAGGAATTGCACCACGATTTGGTAACTGCGGAAACCTCCGCAGCAAGGACATAATTACCATTTCCGCATCAGATTTCCGCTGATTGTTAGCACCAATGTAATAAATACCAGCACCACGCACCGACGGATTAGAAGCGCCATTAGCTTGAATTTCTAAAGCTACATCACCAATACGAGCCCGTGTGTTAATCCAATCAATAGTTTGTACTTGACTGAGTTCATCGGGGACAGCGATTACATCAAGATTGCGCGATCGCAATTGGCCAACCACTAAGTCACGAATTTGAATCATTTCCTTCGCTTCAGTAGTACCACCAGCAACGGTTCCAGGGTCTCTCGTGCCGTTTTCAAAGCCACCATGAGCGGCTGATAGAAAAATTCGCGCCATATCTATTATCTTTCAACCCTTCACATTTTCCATCAACCAATTAAACTTAGCCTGAGCTAGGGCTAAATTCTCCATCACACTTGGATTAAGATCTTCTTGTTCTAATTCGGAGTTTTCTAATTCTAGATAACGACCGTACTCTATATGTCTAATTGTACCCCGCATTCTATCAGCCAGACATAGAGAAATGCCGCAATAAAACCGGGAAGCAAAGCCCATATCATGTTCGAGTTTGATTAGTAATTGTCGCCGAGGAATTGCCAGCAACTCACTTTTTTCAATCGCTTTCACTGTGGCCAAAGGAGGACGAGCATCAATAAAAGAAACTTCTCCCACAAGTTCTCCGCTACCTATTTCTGCGAGTTCTTTAGTACCCTCAGCCTCTAGCAAAACACTCAAATTCCCCTTCAATACAATATATAGGGCATCAATTTGTCTCCCTTCCTGGATCAGTATTCTGCCGGGCTCGATAATTTCCTTTTTACCTTTTTGGACGATCCAGTTAATGTCGTCATTATTTAACTGACTCAAAATGAAAAGTGCTTTTTTTCTGCCGTCAGTCATAAGTTTTGCTCCAGATCGCTTTTGTTATAAAAATTAGACGAATTAAGTTTTTAATAATAGCATTTGTTAAACAAATTTTTTACCCGATCGCACTCGATCAACAAATGTTAACTTTTCAATTCCAAAGCCATAGGGGATGGGGCGCGGGACACAATTCACCGCGCCCAGTATCTGCGACTAAATCGATCGCAAATCGGGATAGCCAGCCAACATATCATCAGCAGTCAAAGTATCGCCATTAGCTTGAGGAGTCCACAGAACCTCAATAGCCAGTAACTGCTCGCTCGATACACCCCCAATCTGACGCAAAGCAACGCGCAAATCTTCGGAATTTTTGACTGTAGGCAATTGCAGTTTACCTTGAGTACCGACAATCACTGTCACCACAATGTATTCGCCAGGAGCTTGAGTCAAATCATCCGCAACCAGTGCGCCATTTACTGGCGCGCTTGACAATGTTTGATTACTTCCTGATTGGCGAATCTGGTTATTAAAATTCGAGAGAGTTTCTTCACTAAACTTGCTGCGTTCCGCCAGAGAAAATTGGTTAAATTTAGATTCTGCGGCTTCCAAGCGAGTTTGTTGAGATTCAGCACCCGCGTAAACCCAGTATTCTGGATGGCGCAACAAGGCCAAAGTAGACTCTTGTAAAACTTGAGCACGGCCAGTTGCTGTATCCGTATTCACGGTTTTTGCTAAGCCATCAAGTTCCGATTGCAAACCACGGCCCTCTGCTAGCAAACCGACTTGTAAACGAGCCACAGAGACGGTTGTAGGTGCGTTGTTACCAATTTCGCTGCCATCCCCGGCTTTACGGAAGCTTTGGACTAGGAAATTTGCGATCGAAATAAAAATCAAAATCGAGAACAAACCACCGAAGCCCCCTCCAAATCCAAAAAATGGCAACAAGAACGGGAAGCCAAAGCCACCACCAAAGCCCCCGCCTGGGTAGTACCCCCCTCCAGAGGGTGCGTAAGTACGGCTAGGAGATGAGAAACTGCGCGCTGGAGCCCTAAAAGATCCGCCTCCCATGCGTCCTCCACTGCGGGCCGCCATTGCGCCATCAGCGTTACTGAAAGCGAGTGTCAGTACCAGCCCGATCGCAAATAGTGATTTCAAAAGTGGTTTGATTCTGGAGATTAGTTGTTTGTACATAAGACCGTTAGTATTTAACACACATCTATTAATCTACAGTCAATTATGGGTTCTGGGGAGCCCGGTTAAAGGTGTGAAGACTGCGAGATATCCGTACCCGTTGTGTGTAGGGGCGGTGATCCATGCCCGCCCACTTTCACTTTTACAGAACTTTACCTAATCGGTGGGCGATCGACCAACAATAAGCTCTAGACTTTTAGGACAAAGCCATCAGTCCCGATCGCCGGACTTGATCTAACATTAAAAAAACATTATGTTTCCCACACACCGTCCCCGCCGCCTCCGCAACCATCCCCAACTCCGCCGGATGGTGCGCGAAAACGTCTTGACAACCAGCGATTTAATTTACCCCTTATTTGCAGTACCAGGGGAAAACTTTGCAAAAGAAGTCATATCGATGCCAGGAGTTTATAACCTATCGGTAGACAAAATAGTAGAAGAAGCCAAAGAAGTTTACGACCTAGGCATTCCTGCTATTATCTTATTTGGAATTCCCGCAGAAAAAGACATAGATGCTACAGGTGCTTGGCACGATTGCGGTATCGTCCAAAAAGCCACAGCAGCAGTCAAACAAGCAGTACCAGATTTAATCGTCATGGTCGATACTTGTTTGTGCGAATATACCAGTCATGGTCACTGTGGCTATTTGCAAGTCGGAGATTTAAGCGGTCGCGTTTTGAATGACCCAACCCTAGAATTGCTCAAGAAAACTGCCGTTGCTCAAGCTAAAGCTGGTGCAGATATTATCGCACCTTCTGGGATGATGGACGGTTTTGTTGGAGCAATTCGCGAAGGATTGGACGATGCTGGATTTGAAGATATTCCCATCATGTCTTATGCGGCAAAATATGCCTCAGCTTATTATGGCCCATTCCGAGATGCCGCTGATTCTACTCCGCAATTTGGCGATCGGCGCACCTATCAAATGGATCCAGGAAATGGTCGAGAAGCCCTCAAAGAAATTGCCCTTGATATTGCCGAAGGTGCGGATATGCTCATGGTTAAACCAGCTTTAGCGTATATGGATATTATCTGGCGTGTCAAGGAAGCAACTAATTTGCCAGTTGCAGCCTACAACGTTTCTGGAGAATATGCGATGGTAAAAGCCGCCGCTTTGAATGGTTGGATAGATGAAGAAAGAGTAGTGATGGAAACCATGACAGGATTCAAGCGTGCCGGTGCCGATCTGATTTTAACTTATCACGCCAAAGACGCGGCCCGTTGGTTGCAAAAATGAGCTAGGTTTTGAAGTCCTAAGTAATCTTACTTAATACAAGACCAGAACCCCGATTTCTTGAAGAAATCGGGGTTTTAATCTCTATCAAATTTTTAAACTAAAAGTATTAATGATTACCGAAATTAGTCAGATAATATGTATAAATGAGATCAGTTTTGTATGTTTAAAATTAAATACAATTCGCAGGCAGATTTTAGAATGACATCAACGACTAGAGATTCAAGTCATATTCAATTTTGCATAGGTCACGACCGGGTAGACCTCGAACAACTTCAACATCTATTTAAAGTAGCCGCATTTTGGGCAAGGGAACGCAAGAGTGAAGATTGGAAAATTGCGATCGCAAATAGCGAACCAGTTGTCACCGTTTGGGATTGTGAAAGGGCTATAGGCTTTGCCAGAGCAACATCAGATGGTATCTATCGAGCTACTATTTGGGATGTTGCAATTCACCCAGACTACCAAGGTTCAGGACTCGGACGCAAATTAGTCCAAACAGTTTTAAGTCACCCGCGAATGAGCCGAGTAGAGCGAGTTTACCTGATGACAACTTACAAACAAAGCTTCTATGAACGCATTGGTTTTCAATACAATGCTAGCACTACAATGGTACTAGAAAATCAGCCATTAGAAGAGAGTGTCGAATTAGAAATTATCAATGGCGAATTAGTAATTGGTAATTGCTAATACCAAATCCACTTGCATCGGAATGATTAAACCACGAAGGCGCAAAGAACGCGAAGGAAGAACTGCATTTTCTTCTTGATATTCCTTCGCGGCCTTCGCGTCTTCGCGGTTCATTTAATCTTACTCCATAAATGACTGCTTAGCCAAAGGAATAGAACATTGAGTCCGAGTAAAATTGGACTCTTCAGTCTCAGAAGGAACCGCCAGAACCTCTAAACGCCCATTCATCAAAGTTAGCAGAGTCTGATCCATCAACAACCTCATTCCAGAAGACACTTTAACTGGATCGGTACTCTTAGCATCACTCTCCAAATCATGCTTGAGTAAATCCCAAGACTCACTCCAAGCACTGATTGAACGCTGATCGTCTACCCAAATATTCACATAGCCAGATTCCGGCGAAGCGTGTACAGAAACAAAAATACTCCCCTCTTCCATTTCAGCAATAGCAGTATCGATTAAATTAACTAAAACTTGCCTCAATCTCGGAAAATCAGCCAATACATAAATTTCAGAATCGGGCGGAGATATTTCTAGTCGAATGCTACGGTTAGCCGCTTGTAAAAAAGTTAAATCATCGACTTCATCCAATATTTTGGTCAACTGAATCGGCTCAATATCCATTGTCTCAGTGCCGTGTTCAGTTTTAGCAACAAACAGAATTTGGTCGATCAATTTCACTAGCTTGAGTGCTGCGATGTGAGCTTGTTCAACAAACTCTCTTTCTTCAGCAGCATCGTCGCACAAATCCGACAAAATTAACTGCAATGTGCCAATCATACTGCTCAGGGGCGATCGCAATTCATGAGAAGTCCGAGCCAAAAAACCAGCCTTAAATTGACTCATTTCCGATGCCATCTGATAAGCCAATTGAGTTTGCTTCAATTGATCGGAAAGCCCATCGAACTTCTCTAAGTAAATCTCTTGAGGAGTTGAGGGCTGGTGGGATACAGGTTCTAGAGGTTGCGAACTCTTTTGCTGCGGGCGCAAGATCAAATTGCTTCCCAAACCCAGTCCCAGCCCCATTCCTACATATATCAATTCGCTCCAGCCCATCAACGCCATATCACTTTGCCTTGGAGTTTAGCTTTTAGAATTATTCTAACTGTACCGTGCCTTGTCGCAAGATTTTCCAACCACTGCCAGTCCATTTTGCCACAGTGGAAGGTAAACTCGAAGCTGTGACTACTGTTGGTAATTCTGAAGGCAGTAAAGTCAGAACTTGGGGAAATTGAGCTTGAATTTCGGCGATCGACTCTAGAGGCGCTTGGCCTGATAAATTGGCACTGGTGGTAGCCAAAGGGCCTGTCTGCTGTAGGATTGTGAGCGCTATGGGAGAGTTCGGCACTCGTACTCCAATGGTAGTCGGGTCGATCGCATTCATCGCAGCGGGCACTTTATCCGAGGCTGGGAGCACCAAAGTTAACGCCCCCGGCCAAAAAGATTGCGCCACTTGCTGCCACACTTGGAAATCTGTTGGACTTCCGTGCACATAAGGCCACAAATCTTCTGCTGAGGCTGCCATCAAAATCAACGGTTTGTCTTGGCTGCGCTGTTTAGCTACAAAAATTAACTCCGCGCGATCGGGCTTAGCGGCCAAAGCGGGTACAGTATCAGTGGGAAAACTGACAATATAATCTCCTGAAATTGCTCCTTGAATCAAGGATGCGATCGAAACTTGAGCCATTCGATTTTAGATTTTAGATTTTGGATTTTGGATTTTGGATTGAAGAATTGGCGATCGGAAAATCGTTAAAACAGTCAACAGTCAACATTCAACCATCATATCATTCCGAAACTTCTCCACTACTCGATTCAACTCCATCGAGTGAGAGGCCTTAAATAAAATGCGATCGCCCATTTCAACATACTCCATTAAATGCCTTGCTAGAGCCTCATGGGAATTCGCAGCCGCAATATCTTCTATCTCCACAAAAGTCACACCAGCAGCGCCAGTCGCCATCGCGACCGCCTCTTCAAAATCAGCAAACACAAACAAAGCATCAAGATTTAAGTTGCGGGCTGCTGTTCCCACTTGTCTGTGGAATTCTATCGACTTATCGCCCAATTCCTTCATGGTTCCCAATACCGCAATTCGGCGTTTTCCCGGAGTATCAGCCAACATTCTCAGGGCCGCCAACATCGACTCCAAACCAGCATTGTAAGTCTCATCCAAAATCACAATATCCTTGGGCAATTCGTACTTACGTGCTCTACCATCTGGCAACTGCACAGACAAACCTTGCTTTAACAAATCCCAATCAATATCTAACACTTTTGCTACGGCCAAAGCTGCCAAATAATTCACAGCATTATGTCGTCCAGGTAGAGGTAATGGCAATTGGATATCTTTAATACGCAGGGAATTATTGTCTAAAAATTCGCCATGCAAATCTCCACCATCTAACCCATAAGTTAAAGTTTTTCCCTGCCAAACTTTCGGCACTCTCGTCATCAATTTATCGCTATCTTGATTGAGAATAGCAATACTATCAGTAGGCATTTCGGCTAATAACTCGCATTTCGCGATCGCGATCGCATCTTCAGACCCCAATCGCCCTATATGCGCCGTTCCCACATTCGTAATCACTGCTACACTTGGACGGGCAATTTGCGTCAACACCGCAATTTCACCAAGTCCGCGCATTCCCATCTCAATTACAGCATAATTGTGTTCTGGTGAAAGCTCCAACAGGGTTTTGGGTACTCCAATTTCATTGTTGTAGTTGAATTGGGTTTTCAGCACATTTCCTTGGGTTGACAAAACTGCTGCAATCAATTCCTTAGTAGTGGTTTTACCTACGGAACCAGTGATCGCAATTACCGGTATACTGAATTGGTTGCGCCACCAACGGGCGATCGCCTGATAAGCTATTAAAGTATTGTCAACTCGCAATAGTGGAAAATTTGGAACTGTTCCTTCCCAAGCGCGATCGACAACCGCCACAATTGCCCCCAAATCCCGTGCTTTTTCGACGAATTGATGACCGTCAAAATTTTCTCCCCGCAGTGCCAAAAATACCTCACCACCCTGAATAGTGCGTGTGTCTGTGGCAATCCCAGTCCCTAAAGTTGTCAAAACACCCTCGGACGCAGCAGGCACGGGTACTGTTAAAATTTCCGCAAGTTGGGGAATAGTGACGCGACAAACCATATTACTAGCACTCACATGATGATTGTTTTCAGCACTCGCCGCAACTCAGCCAGCCTTAAATTTGACTTTTCGGAGACTGCCGATCGCAACTTGCCCTAACAATCTTAATACTAAATCACCCGCCCACCCATAAATAAGCGGTGTTGCATCTAGATTGACTATGGTATTAGAGAAGGAGAGGGGCAGAAGGGGAGAGGGGCAGAAGATCCGATTAGCATCGGGATTATGTCAATAATTCTTTACATAAAATCATGGTGATCTGGATCTTACAACCGCAAAATTTTTTGTGTAATACTATTTTTTATCAATAGTTAAAATAAATAAAAAAGCTATAGAGTTAAACGGCTGGGTGCTTCCACCCCAAAACCTTGGGAATCCAGAAGATCGGTGAATTCAATTCAGGCGCTGCATCAATCAATATCTCCAGCCAATCGCGCTGAAAAATCCTACCCAATCCTCTAAAGGTGAAAAGAGTGGAAAATACTTGGACAGATAATTATAATCGACCAACCTACGAAGCCGAACAACTACTTTATAACCACTGGCTAAAGCTGGTACAAGTAGAACAACCAGCCGAAATTATCAATCGTTTTCGCATTTTGTTCATACATTGCGATAATTATCCCGATCGCACCATCGTCGCAGCCCTGGAAAAAATAGCAACCTCAAAAGAAGCAGAACCAGAGATCAAGTACATCCTCAACCGCTGTTGTCACATAGCGATCAACCGCTGGCAAACACAACCCAACAAACAAGCAGCCATCCCTGAATTGATCGCAGTATTTGAAGACGTACCCAAAGTCATATTTGGATATAATCAATCTAGGGCGATCGGGCATATTACCAAATTAGTCAACCAATTTACCGACAGCGAACAATATCTCACCCTCAAACGCCTATCCAAAGTCATCACCCATAATTCAGAAGATAGCAACACCAAAACGCCCGCAAACCAATCCCTCGGAACCTTAATTCCCCGCTACCCATACCTTTACAGCCACTGCCTCCTCAGCGACGATAGCAACTACGAACAGCAGACAGTCATTAAAACAATCCAAGCCCAAAAGCAGCAACAATTTGAAATCAACCTCTCCCAATATGTAGCTCACCAAGTCAGAAAAATCCAAATAGCTCGCCGGGGAACCTCCATTTCTTTCAGCAGAAGTATACAAAACATCAAAAATCCCACACTCTTGAGCGACACCGAACTATTTTTCGCCCTCAAGCAATTTGTCGGAAAAGTAGAACGAGGCAATACTTACAGACAAATAGCAGGCAATTTTCTAGCAAACACTAGCCAAACAACTCAATCCTACGGCTCTTTCAAAGATGACTTATACGAATATCTAATTTCTTCTATCACTGACCAACGCTACGGCAAAGGTCAATTTAAGGACAAATTGTATAAGCAATTACAAAGCACCTTTCCCCAGAGCGATTCTCAGCAATTCAACGAATGTTTAATGATGAGAACTTGCAGCCAGTTATTGAATTTTTTAGTAGTAGAGAGTCAAAAACGACCCAACCACTTTGTCTTCCTTGACCTAGTATCAAACCTCGGCCCCACCGAGACGACAGGTTTACTCCTGAAAATCATACTAATTTGCGACAAAGTTAAACCCTACCTAGAAAAGCGGTTGGCAATTTTGTTCGGGCACTACGAATCTTCTGCCCCAGCCGGCGTGATGTGGTTAGTCAAAGCCCTAGAAAACCTGAATCTAGCCTTGAGTACCAACTTTGGCAAAGTTGACGTATCGTTCCTGCGGTGAATAGCCTTGGAACAACTAACTCTTAACACTCACCAAGAAACTGGGTCTGAAGCCCCGTCCTTCTAGGACGGCTTTAATTCTCTTCATTTCTGTTAATTAGATCAGCAATACATGGTAAAATAGAACAATCAAACAATAGTAAACAATGAAAGCAAGATATCGCTACAGAATCTATCCAACCGACCAACAAAAGCAGAGCCTCGCTCAGCTATTTGGCTGTGTTCGGGTAGTCTGGAATGATGCTCTTGCGCTTTGCAAACAGTCTGAGAAAAAACCCAGTTCGGCAGATTTACAAAAAATCGTCATAACCGGGGCCAAACAAACTGAGGAAAGAACTTGGCTGGAAGATGTGTCATGTGTTCCTCTACAGCAGTCCGTTGCCGACTTAGATATTGCTTTTAAGAACTTTTTCAATTCCTGCAAAGGGAAAAGGAAAGGACGTAAAGTCGGATATCCTAAGTTCAAAAAAAGAACTAGCAGTCAATCGGCAAGATTTACTCTTCGTGGATTTTCACGCAAGAAAAATGGTGGTGTCTATCTAGCCAAGATTGGAATTGTCAATCCAGTCTGGTCGAGGAAGCTACCATCCGAACCTAGTTCTGTTACTGTAATTAAGGACTGTGCAAATCGTTATTTCCTGAGCTTCGTAGTAGAAATTCGACCTATTTCATCTGAGGCTAAAAGCCCCAGCATCGGAATCGATTTAGGAATCAAAACCTTTGCGGTGATGAGC
>NZ_JAKJHX010000047.1 GCF_021648855.1 Tychonema litorale BBK16
GCAGTCGGACGTGCCCAGAACGAACAAGGCATCTTTGATGTACTTGACGACTGGCTAAAGCGCGATCGTTTCGTCTTCGTAGGCTGGTCTGGCATCCTGCTATTCCCCTGCGCTTACATGGCCATCGGTGGCTGGTTGACAGGCACCACCTTCGTCACATCCTGGTACACCCACGGTTTGGCAAGTTCCTACCTCGAAGGAGCCAACTTCCTCACCGTCGCAGTATCCACCCCAGCCAACAGCCTTGGACACTCCCTGCTGTTCCTGTGGGGCCCAGAAGCACAGTGGGACTTCACCCGCTGGTTCCAACTCGGTGGCCTGTGGGCATTTGTCGCCCTCCACGGCGCTTTCGCACTGATTGGCTTCTGCCTACGTCAGATCGAAATCTCCCGTTTAGTCGGCATCCGTCCTTACAACGCCTTGGCATTCACAGGCCCCATCGCCGTGTTTGTCTCCGTGTTCCTGCTTTACCCCTTGGGTCAATCAGGTTGGTTCTTCGCCCCAAGTTTCGGTGTCGCAGCAATTTTCCGCTTCCTATTGTTCCTGCAAGGCTTCCACAACTGGACGCTCAACCCCTTCCACATGATGGGCGTTGCAGGCATCTTGGGCGGCGCGCTGTTGTGTGCTATTCACGGTGCCACCGTGGAAAACACCCTGTTTGAAGATGGCGAAGGCTCAAACACCTTCCGCGCCTTCAATCCAACTCAAGCTGAAGAAACCTACTCGATGGTCACAGCTAACCGTTATTGGTCGCAAATCTTCGGAATTGCTTTCTCCAACAAGCGTTGGTTGCACTTCTTCATGTTGTTCGTACCTGTCACAGGCTTGTGGATGAGCTCTTTGGGCATCGTCGGTTTAGCACTAAACCTGCGCGCTTATGACTTCGTATCACAAGAATTGCGTGCAGCAGAAGATCCTGAGTTTGAAACGTTCTACACTAAGAATATTCTGCTCAACGAAGGTATTCGTGCTTGGATGGCTCCAAGTGACCAACCACACGAAAACTTTATCTTCCCAGAAGAAGTTCTGCCTCGTGGTAATGCACTTTAATAAATGAGGATTTGGATTTAAGATTAATATTTTAAGATTAAAATCCAAATCTCACCCAAGTTTAGGGGCGGGAATCTGTCCCCACTTTGGGAAAAAAAACCTGAAATCCGAAATCTAAAATCGTTGGAGGTTCTACCGCGTGGTAACGCTATCTAATTCTTATGTAAGCGGTCGCGACCAAGAGTCCTCCGGGTTCGCTTGGTGGTCTGGCAACGCTCGTTTGATCAACCTTTCCGGCAAACTGCTCGGCGCCCACGTCGCTCACGCCGGCTTGATCGTTTTCTGGGCTGGAGCAATGACTTTGTTTGAAGTCGCTCACTTTATTCCAGAAAAGCCCATGTACGAACAAGGCTTAATTTTGATGCCTCACGTCGCTACTTTGGGTTGGGGCGTCGGCCCTGGCGGTGAAGTTACAGACATCTTCCCGTTCTTCGTGGTTGGTGTTCTTCACTTGATTTCATCTGCTGTTCTCGGTTTGGGCGGCATTTATCATGCCATTCGTGGCCCAGAAGTCCTCGAAGAATACTCTTCGTTCTTCGGCTACGACTGGAAAGATAAGAACCAGATGACCAACATCATCGGCTATCACCTGATTCTTTTGGGTGGCGGTTGTTTGCTGCTGGTTGCTAAGGCCATGTTCTTCGGCGGTGTCTATGACACTTGGGCTCCAGGCGGCGGCGACGTGCGTATTATCACGAACCCAACTCTTAACCCCGCTGTGATTTTTGGTTACTTGGTTCGCTCTCCTTTTGGTGGCGAAGGCTGGGTAGTTAGCGTCAACAACATGGAAGACATCATCGGCGGTCACATCTGGCTAGGCCTGATTTGTATCGGTGGCGGTGTTTGGCACATTTTGACTAAGCCTTTCGGCTGGGCTCGCCGTGCCTTAATCTGGTCTGGCGAAGCTTATCTGTCTTACAGCTTGGGCGCTTTGTCCCTCATGGGCTTCATCGCTTGCTGCTTTGTATGGTTCAACAACACTGCTTACCCTAGCGAATTCTACGGCCCGACTGGTCCTGAAGCTTCTCAAGCGCAAGCTTTGACCTTCTTGATCCGCGACCAACGCTTGGGTGCTAACGTCGGTTCTGCACAAGGCCCAACTGGTCTGGGTAAGTACCTGATGCGCTCTCCTACTGGCGAAATCATTTTCGGCGGTGAAACGATGCGTTTCTGGGATTTCCAAGGCCCTTGGTTGGAACCTTTGCGTGGTACTAACGGTTTGGATTTGAACAAAATCAAGAATGATATTCAGCCTTGGCAAGCTCGCCGCGCGGCTGAGTACATGACTCACGCTCCTTTGGGTTCTTTGAACTCTGTGGGTGGTTTGGCGACTGAAGTGAACGCATTTAACTTCACTTCTCCTCGTTCTTGGTTGTCTTGTTTCCACTTTGTGATGGGTTTCTTTTTCTTGGTCGGCCACTTGTGGCACGCTGGTCGCGCTCGTGCGGCTGTCGCTGGCTTTGAGAAGGGTATCAATCGTGAGACGGAAGCGGTTCTTTCGATGCCTGATTTGGATTAATCGATCGCATTTATTGCTGATTTGATTGTCTAATCATCAAAAGGCTCCTGTTTAATGGCAGGAGCCTTTTTATTGAGAAGGAAGAAGCAAGAAGGCCCTTCGACACTTCGACTACGCTCAGTGCGACGCTTCGCTCAGGAACCGAGAAGGTGTAACAATAATAATGGTTTCAGCAATGTCGGATATGGCAGTACCCTTGGACTACCCCTTCCTTTTTCCCTCTTCCTTCAAAATGAATCATCAAGCTTGGTTGACATCACTAAAAAAACACAGGGCGATCGCAGTTATCCGTTCGGACGATCGGGAAATGGCTTGGCAAATGGCAAAAGCTGTAGCAAAAGGAGGAATTCAGTTTATTGAGATAACTTGGAATACGGAAAAAGCGGCTGAATTAATTTCCCAACTCCGCTTGGAATTACCTACTTTTAGTATTGGTACTGGCACATTATTGAATTTAAAACAGTTGCAGGAAGCCATAGATTGTGGCGCTCAATTCCTGTTTACTCCTCACACGGATGTAGCTATGATTAAATTAGCTGTTGATGCGGGAGTGCCGATCGTCCCTGGTGCTTTCTCTCCTACAGAAATTGTCACAGCATGGCAAGCGGGCGCTACCTGCGTTAAGGTGTTTCCAATATCGGGTTTGGGAGGTGCGGCTTACCTGAAAGCTCTGCAAGGCCCGCTGGGTGAGATTCCTTTGATTCCCACTGGTGGGGTGACGCTGGAAAATGCGAAGGTATTTATTGATGCTGGGGCGATCGCGGTTGGTTTAGCTGGAGACTTATTTCCCAAACATTTGGTGGCTAATGGGGATTGGGAGGCGATCGCCCAAATTGCTCAAACTCTCACCCAAAATTTAACAACTGCTTAATCCTCTTTCCAAATCTAAACTCTAAAATCGTAAATCTCAAATAATACGAGGTGTGAGAAATGAAAAACAATATAAACTCAACTTACTTCCGCCGTGTTGGAACTTTATGTGCTGGTTTCGCCTTGACAATTGCAGCTTTTTTGGGTAGTTCAAATGCTGTAATTGCTGGCGAAAAGCACAACACTATTGCCTATAGAATTATGGAGTTGCAACAATCTAGTCAACGCTGGATTGAAATTGATTTATCAAGACAAAAACTAATAGCTTGGGAAGGAAATAAATCAGTTTATGCTATAAATATTTCTAGCGGTAAACGATCGACTCCCACCCGCACGGGAACTTTTGCGATTCAAACCAAATATCGGGTTGCTAGGATGGCTGGGCCGGACTACGATGTGCCCGATGTTCCTTATACAATGTATTACGATGGGGGAATGGCAATCCACGGCGCTTATTGGCACAATTTGTTTGGCACTCCTGTTAGTCATGGTTGTACAAATGTGGCGGTAAATCACGCTAAATGGCTGTTTGAATGGGCATCGGTGGGGACGGCGGTGGTGGTACACAAATCTGAGATTTAGGCCAAACAGGGCATTGGAAGTAAAGAAGCTAGTTGATGTCTAGCGGATATCTAGTAAAGGAGACAGAAAGCGCATGATCCAAACCATATCCAAAACACAAACTGTGATGTTTGATGAGTTCGTTGCGTGGTATCCAGAGAACTCTATTCATCGATATGAACTACACAACGGAGTAATTGTTGAAATGCCTTTAGGAACCGGCGACCATTCCTGTGTTACGGGCTTCATCGTAAGTGAAATCAATTACGAAATCAGGCGATTGCAATTACCCTATTTCATTCCTGGTGATTGCTTACTCAAGCTTTCTCGTAACGAATCAGGCTATCAACCAGATGTAATTGTCCTAGAGCAAAGTGCGCTCATCAACGAACCACGCTGGAAAAAAGAATCGATCATCACGATGGGTAGTTCGGTTCGATTGGCTGTAGAGGTGGTCAGCACAAACTGGCGGGATGATTATTTTTTCAAGGCCTCTGACTATGAGGAAATTGGCATTTCTGAATACTGGATTGTAGACTATCTCGGTTTAGGTGGTCGCAAGTTCATCGGTAATCCCAAAGAACCCACCATCTCGGTTTACCAACTGGTAGACGGGGAGTATCAGGTTAAACAGTTTAGGGCAAGTGAGAGGGTGGAGTCGCTGGCTTTTCCAGAATTGAGTTTGACGGCTGAGCAGATTTTTCGGGCTGGCTTGCCTCCAAGCTAGCTTAATCAGTGTGTCTGTATCAGTTGTGTTAACTTAATTGTACGACGGGTTTATCCTCTAACAAAGTTTGATTTGTCAGCAAATCTTCGACGCTAATTCGCAGAAAACGCTGTTCATCAACGCGGAACAAAGCTTTTATGCGATCGCCTCCCGGATACCCAGGCGGTATCAATTGAGCGATGCTGCGAGCTCCGTCTTTGTCGTTTAGTGGTTGTACGGATATTTGGCCTGCGAGTTGGCGAGTAATTAGTCTGTCACCATCAAAATAGATCTCTGTACCGCCAGTTTCTGATCCCAATTCACCGACAATTAATTCTATACTCGGCTGATTTTCTAAAGAAGCTCCCAATACTAATTCTACTGGTTCGCTCATTGGGTAAGACTGACCGGATTTGATTAAACTATGCCAACTATGACAATTTTCGCGACGATTCCAGTAACGAATGCCGTAACTGTGGTATAGAAAATCTTTGATTTCTACGCCTTGACTTAGTTGCAGAGCACCTTGCGCGATCGCCTCAAAGGGCTTGTCACACCGAATTTTTGTTTTGTCGAAATATTGCTCAACCCAGCGTTTGACAGCCGGAATTTGTACGGTGCCACCAACTAGCAAAACTGCATCGATATCCCCAATTTCTAAACCTTGACGGCGCGCTTGCTGCAACACTTGATTCATGGACTCATCAAGCTTGTCAAAAAACTGATGTTCGGCGAGGATGGATTCAAAGCGATCGCGATTTAATTCTAATTCGTAAGTCTCAAAATTTTCTTCGTCAAAATAGACCTCACTAGCACGTTCTTGCACAGACAATTGAATTTTTAAACGTTCTGCTAATCTGGTTATAATAGAAGATTGCATCATGCCTGTAGTTTTGACAAAATCATCCACCAGCCAATTATCAATATCCGAACCGCCTAAATTTTGTCCAGCTTTAGCCAAAACACGGGCTATTTTGGCTTTTTGTCCTGAAGATTCAGCTAGGGATCTGTCGCCCCATTTCAGCAGGAAACCCAGGGGCTTTTTGTTGGCAGAAATATCTAAACGCACTAAGGAAAGGTCGAGAGTACCGCCGCCGAAATCAATTACTAACAGATTTTCGCGATCGGCTAAACCGTAACCCAAGGCCGCCGCTGTCGGTTCATCCAACATCCGCACCTGTTCGACTTGCAAAGATTGAGAGACTTTACCAAGCCAATTGCGGTAAGCTTCAAAACTGTCTACAGGAACAGTAAAAACTAAAGAATCAACAGGTAGCGGTAGTTCGCGAATTGAGCTGACAATTTGGCTCAGAAACCACTGTCCTACTTGTTCAAAAGTAACTATTTGCCCGTCAAGTTCCGGGACAAAACCTTGAATAGGAGTTCCAATTCCTCGCTTGAAATTGCGGAAAAATCGAGAATCTGTAGTCAAGTCAAGACCTTTATCGCGGACTTGTTGACCAAGTATTACTTGATTTTGAGCAGCATTCTCAACATAGAGCAGACTAGGAATTAAGGGTGGATTTTGAGCTGAGATTGCCGAGAGTGCTGGCAATTTCAAAATTTCGGGCTGGGAAGTCGCCGGATTCGTGCGAGCGACGACGGTGTTGCTAGTTCCAAAATCAATTGTGATCGCCATTGAAGCAAAATATATAGCTACTAGGGATTAAAGCATATTAGGGTATTTCGAGACACAAATGCAAATATAATATTGCTGGCTGAGAATTGGTGGCTGCGGATGGCGCGATCGCACTGCATCTCAAAATTAATGATTTTTGCTTTCAATTCCAGGTAAAATCAGGATGATACTATTTTGAAAATCCTGAATTAAGGATGCAGCGAATGAACCTACCTTCTTTCTTGTGGTTGTGGAAAATAGCAGCTTGGTCAATGGGTTTTTCCCTGTTTGCTTACCTATTGCTGGCGGTTACTGGAACGTGGATGTTTGCGGCTAGAAATACGAAACAGCCGCGTCCACAATGGCTGCGTCCTTTCCATTTAGCCACAGGTGCGGGGATGGCGACTTTGGTAATGTTGCTGCTAGGAATTGGTGTAGTCGGAACTTTGGGAGAATATGGCAAATTGGGTCATTCTGCTCATTTGCCTGTGGGATTAGCCGTTGTTACTTTGGTGTTAGTTTCTGTTGGTAGTGGGTTGCAAATTAGTCCTAAAAATGCTTGGGCGCGTCCTTTACATATTGGTGCTAATTTGACTTTGTGTGGGGGATTTGGACTGGTGTTGATGACAGGATGGACTATTGTCCAAAAGTATTTGCCTTGATGCTTTTGAAGTTTACTACCCGGTTTATGATATCGTTTCCGGTTGCATCGGAATGATTTAACCGCGAAGGCGCAAAGGACGCAAAGGAAGAGAAGAGAGAAATTAATAATTCCGATGAAGAGATGATTTGATATGATTCGGCGGTTGAAACCGCTACTATACAAACAAAGTCCGCCTGCGCGGACTAAGAAATAAAGCAGAATAAATGCTATTTATTTAGCACCGTAATAGAATGCAACTTCTTTCTCTTTCAGGGGGGCAAAGTTAGCAGCGATTAGCATTGGATCTAGTTCTGCTTGAGGAAGGTGTTTGACGCCGATGCGGACTATGCGCGATCGCATGGTGTTTGACACGCCACTGCGCTGTCTCCCTGCTTCTAAGCCCATCACTTGCTCGTACAGGTCTAATTTGGCCTTCGGAATCGGAGTGCCGTCAAAGTCGATGCCAGAGGCGATCGCAACATCGATCGCATCTGCACCAGTTGTAGCTTGAGTCGCTGAGTTTGTTTCTTCTGACATTGTATAAATTACATAAAAAGGACGATCGCCATTAGTAGTTTAGAGCTAAAGGTGTCAAAAGTGAAACAAACTAAACATATTGGATTAAGAACTATTGGACATCAGGGCGATCGCACTTAGCAACTCTTCAAACAGCGGATTCCCAAAACTCATCAATTGCAACGAAGGATTTTCTTCAAAAATCTCCGGGTAAAATGTTACAGCATAATTGCAACTTTTATAGTTAAGATACCAAGTGCAATTTGCCGATTTCTGGAAAGTTGCACCAATCTGCTTGACAATCAGAGAATTGACAAACAAATTTTCGATTGTTTCAGGAAACAGAGAAGTTGGCGGCAAAGGTTGGCGGATTTCTTGCAAGTCTGATTCTACATCCATCGCTACCATTTCATCCAGTGCTGGGCCCGCAGGTGGCGCGTCTAAAATGCGATCGAACTCTCCCAACAAAACGCCCTCTTCTTCGGGATCTGCACTCATCACAGCCTGTTCGATGAAAGTGGGAACTTTTGCCAAAATCGGCTGCAAATTGCCGACAACGGTTTGAAAAGCATCGATGCGATCGCGCAATTTCTTGTAAACCTTCGCCTCTACTGTCCCGTCATAGTAAAAATTGTGTATTCTGACTGTATCATAAATCTGTCCGATGCGATCGAGCCTGCCGATCCGCTGTTCCACCCGCATCGGATTCCAAGGCATATCATAATTGATTAAAACACCGCAAGTTTGCAAGTTTAGCCCTTCCGATGCCGATTCCGTACAAAGTAAAATTTTGATGATTCCTTGTCGGAATTTCGCCTTAATTTGTTCCTTGGGAAACATCCGCCATTCGCCATTTTGATACAACTCTCCGCCGCGCCCGGAATAGCAAGCAATTTGGGAACCATATAATTGTTGTAAAGCGCTACGCAGGTAATCCATCGTGTCGGTATATTGCGTAAAGACGATCGCACTTTCCCTCTCAGTCAATTCTCGACGCAAGATTGTGATAAAATGCGAAAGCTTGCTATCTTCGCCAGTATTCTCGAACTGATAAAGCAAATCTTCTAAATATCTGATTTCTTCAGGATCGGCTGGTGCAAAATAAGATTCCATCCCTTCTAAAATCGGATCATCCGCATCATCTAAATCGCTGAAGTCATCCTCAGTAATGCTAATCCCGGCGAGGCGGCGCTGCAAAGATTCACGAATCGCATAAAACGAACTTGTCAGCCGTTTGCGGTAAAGAGTCATCAAAAAACCTAACGCTTTGCGGTTGTCTTTTTGCGCGAGATTGTAAAAGTGGCGCACGTAATTGCTGACAGCGATATAAAGCGGCACTTCGCGCTTATTTTCTAAAGTAATCGCATTGTCTCTGACGACGCGGTGGGGAATATCGCGATCCAATAATCCCCGCTGATAGTATTGGCGCAAAGTGTCGCGGGTGTGGCGAAACATCAAATCTTTCAGGGGAGTATTTACTGTCAAATAGTGGCGGGAAGCGGCGATGAAATCCGTGTCTTCAATAACTTGTTTCGGGTTGACTCGCTGATTATTTTCCCAGACATCTCTCAACTTATAATATAGTAATTTATCGCCCTTTTGTAAAACTTGCTGCAACCGCGAACAAGGCGCGCCTCCTTGGTGGAAGTAATCCACAGACATCTGCTGCCAAAAATTCACGTTTTGCAGATCGGGCTTTGCCGACAACGTGCTAAAATAATTGCAGAAATTCTCACCGTAAGACCAATGTCCGCGCATTCCCAGAAGCTGCAACAAATCGAAAACCTCGATCGCATCAATCTGCATCGGCGTGGCGGATAATAATAAAAGCGATCGGCTTTTTTCCTTCAACTGCTGCATTAACTGTAGCAACCGATTCGGCGCATCCTTGCGGTTTTGCGGGCTTTGGCGGCGGGCGTGATGCGCTTCATCGAGAATCACCAAATCCCACGGTTGCGCGTCTAAAAGTTGTTGGGTGCGATCGCTCCGGCGGACTAAATGAGACGATGCTAAAATCAGATTCTGGGAATTCCAAACATTCTCCTCCCCAGACAGACTTTTCTCCCCGTATGGATTTTTTAACTCACCTTTCGTATAACTCCAAAAGTGCAAATTAAACTTTTCGCGCAACTCTTCATGCCATTGTGGCTGAATGCTAGCCGGTGCTAAAATCAACACGCGCTTGACTTTTTGGCTGACAAGCAAATAACGCAAAATCAACCCAGTTTCGATAGTTTTCCCCAATCCAACTTCATCCGCAATTAGGAAACTTTTCGGGAAACTTGCCGCAACTCTACGCAATATTTTAACTTGATGCGGCCAAGGTGCGATCGGAATCGATTTCAAACAATAATCGAGACAACTCGGCGAAGCATACAAATTCAAAAGCGGTTCAAACTTAGCACAATCTGCGGATAATTCAGCATCCAAAATTAACGAATCAGCATCCCCAATAACTCCCTCCTGACTCCTGACTGTCGATTTTAAATCCGGGTTAGATATCCCTTTTACGAACCAGTCGGCGGAGGCCGACTTTGTTTGTGTAGACGCGGTTTCAACCGCCGAGTCATAAATGGGCTCGGAAACTTCTTCCTCCCGATTCCACACGGGCTTACTGTTAGGCGCGTAGCTAAGCAACTTATTTTTCACCGCTTCCGGTACTTCAAAAACGCGCACATTCGGCGATAAATTGTTCCACAACTGCTCAAACCGAAAAATCTCTTCGCCAACTCGTTCTGCATCTCGCCCGCCTTCCCAAGCACAATAAACATGGAAAGATTCAACATTGCTTTCCCAACCGCTGAGAGATTCGTTATTGGAACCGCTAAAAGCTAATTGCGCGCCGTTGTTGTCGGTAAAAATGCCAACTTTTTCGTGAAACATATGCTGGCGATCGACTAAACTGTCAGAATCTACCGGGAAACCATTAGACTTGAGGGGAACCGCGATTTTAATATCGAGATAACAGTTTTGAATCAGCCAACTGAGGACTTCAAAATGCTTGAGTTGGGCGAAAGTTTTGGGCGGCTGCAAATCAGCATTGAGGCGAGTGGTAACTGCATCTCGCAGGGCGTAACCTTGTTGGATAGCTTGCAAATCTTGCGGGCTGAATTGACAGCCCATGATTAAGCGCATCTGTCCGTAATTGTGCAGCATCGCACCCAATCCCCGCGCCACTTTGCTGAGGATGGCGCTGTTGAAAAAGCCGGATTTGCGATCGTACTTAACAGCACATTCTAGCGCCGGAATGTAGAAATCGGCGATCGGGTTATTTTCATTGCTAGAATAGCTAATTCGCCAGGGATAATCTGTTAAATTCATGTTATTTATACAATCACTCGGCGGTTGAAACCGCGTCTACACATACAAAGTCCGCCTGCGCGGACTAAGAAATGCTCGTTCCCAGGTTCTACATGGGAACGCATTTCTAGAGGCTCTGCCTCGTATTTTCTAACAATTCCCGTATTTTCTAGCAATTAATTAATCACATCTTTTTCAAGAGGTGGAATCTGATCGGCAGAAAGAGTCACGACTTTCCCATCTTGCCAAATACTAATCGATTGTCCCAGTTTGCGGTGTTTCTCGATCGCACTTGCGATCGCCATTTTAACACCAGCATCGATGCGATCGGACAATTTTTGATTTTCTTGAGTCATCAGATTAATCCTCCTGAGTAATTGTATTCCAAAATTTCATCTCCCAGTCGGCGGAGGCCGACTTCGTTTGTGTAGACGCGGTTTCAACCGCCGAGTAATCTCAATTAAAATAAACTCAATTGTCCCTCAAAAGTCATCTCCATCTGTTTATAAGAAACCTTCGCCTTAATCTCATCCATCACCAACCACAAATCCGACAAAGCCTTCTCCTCCGGTATCCGCTTCTTCTCATCGCCCAAACGCGGAATCACCTTCAAAGCCACCTCGATCGCCCGCATGAAATTATCATTATCAGTCAAAGCCGTTTTCTTCATAAACTCGCGCACGATTTGAATATCTCCATCCTCCTGATACAAAGCGATAATTGCGTGCAATCCATCGACTAAATATGTCAGCGCAAACTCTTGCGGATTCACCGAAAAAGCACCTTTTTTCAGCCGCTGTTTCGGCGTCAAAAGTTTGCAAGTGCCGCTAACCGAGTCAATCAATTTGTATTTTTTGGCTAAATCCGTGACATCGAAACCGCCGATCGCCAGGGCGAGTTGTCGCGCTTCATCGAAGGGGAACTCAATTGCGCCAAAGGCATCCCACGCGAGTAAATACCATTGAGTCAGCGCGTCAAATCCGGCGGTATCGGTTTGTACGAGTTTGCGGAAACGGTAATTTGCGATCGCCTTTCTGGCCTCAGCAAAAGCAACTTCCGGGCGCACTTCTTCGCCGCTGCTGCTGAGGATGGGATAGGAACGGCTGAACACATTTAAAGCCGGGCCAAAGGCGCTTAAATAAAGGTCGATTCCTGTGATTTTGTTGGCTTCAAATTCCGGGGCGCGCTGTTCGACGAGATTCGCGACTTCCGGGCGCAAATCGTCCCACCAAGCTTGGGCGGCGTTGGTGTCGCGCTTGCGGCAAACTAAAAGGACGGTACTGGAAACAGAGTTTTTCTGCGCTTGGTGGAGGTTTTGGGGATTTTCGGTACTGACGGCCCAGGATGCGGTAATCTCGAAACCGGCATCGATGAGGGATTTTGTGAGCACGTCCCACGCGCCCGATTCTTTGTGGTTGAATTGGACTGTCATCACGCCGTCATCGCGCAAAACTCGGTAATATTCGGCGAAGGCGAGGGCCATTTTTGCTTCGTAATCTTGTTTTGCGAGTTCGTCGGGGGATGCGCCCATGTTGCGGAAGCGCGACGGGTTGGCCACTGCTTCTCTATCTTTGTCGGTGAGTTCTGAGTAGAATAAATCGGGGAATATATCGCCTAATGTGCGCTTCATCCAGACGTAGAAAAAGTCGGAGATTTCGGCATATTGGATGGTGGAATAGTAGGGCGGATCGGTGATAATGGCATGAACTGAACTGTCGGGAATGTGGTAGAGGCTATCGGCGGATGCGGCATTAATTTGGATGGTTTTTGGGTCGTATTGTTCCATACCGGGTAAGCCGGTTGAGTGGGGTTTTGTTCCAAATAATGAACAAAGATTTTTATAGTCTGACGCAAAAGCATCAGCACATGAATGCCATAATTGACCAGCCCCATTAACTTCTGGATAATTCCACATTAAATTAAGGGAGTGTTGTGCAGATCCAGGCTTACAACCAGCCCTTGCTGCATCCCAGTGAGCTAATCTACAATTTGCATCAACACATCTATCTAATACTAAAGCTAGATAAGTGCTTATCGCCTCTACTTTCTCAGGTTCGTACTCAGCCTTTAGCAGCGCCTTAGCTTCGTTGATAATCTCTACATAAGTGACAAGGGTTAGCAACTGACGAGCGTTAAATAGTTTATCCCATCTATCTATTCCATAACGTAATAATTGATCTGTGTTAAATCCTGTTGATATAACTTCGTTAGGTAAATTAGATGAGCAAATTTTTTGATATTTATCTTCAAGAATATCTTTTGCTTTATTTACTCCTTCTAAATCAATATTTTTAGATAGTCTAAACTCTAAACTCCCTTTGCCTTTCTTGAAAGCAATTGCATATAGTTGATATTCTAATTTATTATTAATACCCTGTTTCATTAAATATTCTTGTTCGATAACATTATCACAATTCGGACATTTACCAACACTTCTACTAATCGTGTTATAAACACTCGGATCGTACTCACCCGCATCGGTTTTAATCGTCGTATCCTTTCCTTTCTTCCCCTTCACCAACTCAAAATCAACCCGCTTCTGTGCCAAGTTAGGAATCGGTTTCACCGCACACCATTTGTGCAAATTCTGCTTTTCCGGCCGCTTGTACAACCACCAATTCGGACTCAACGGCACAACCGACTGACAATTCGGACAAACCACCGTATGCGCCCACAAATAATTCTGCACAGTTTCCCCTCCTTGACTTCCCCCCTGAATAAGGGGGGATTGAGGGGGGTTAGAAGGGAAAAATTGGGTTAATCTTTTCTCAGCTTCATCCCCCACCCATTTCACCCATTTATCAATATCTTCCTGCAAATCAGGGCCAAATTTCAGCGGATATTCCATCGCCGCCTTCATCGTCACCACCGCCACCGGATTTAAGTCAGAAGCCAACACATTCAACCCGTATCTCGCCGCCTCAAACGGAATGCTTCCCCCACCCGCAAACGCATCTAAAATCGTCGGCGTGCGATTCCCCCACACCTTCTCGCAATAGTCGTGAACCTTTTTAATTCGCACCGAAGACGGGGGAGTTTTGTAGAGTTTAATTTCCTTCCCCGGTTCCAATCCCAGCAAATATTCAAATTCTTCTAAAGAGATTTCTGCGGGTAAAATCGACGCCAAAACTGAAGCGCGAGAAAACGATAAAGGTTTGCGCGAATACCAGCGGTGCAATCCTTTAAATGGATTGCCGCCGTGTTCGTAATAAACCTGTTCGTTTAGCAGGTTTACGGGCATGATTTTCTCGATGAAGAGTTTGGGGCGCATGATTTTTTTTGTTGTTGGTTGCGGGTTATTTGTTATTGGTTGTTCGTTACCCGTTGGTAATTCGGCGATTGGAAATCGCGTCTACACAAACCAAGTCCGCCTCCGCGGACTAAGAGAGAAAGATCCCAAAAATTTCTCGCTCAATCTTCAAATACCTCCGTCTTTTCAATGATAAACCATTCGTGGTACAATACTGCTAAGAAAAACTGTTCTCCTTTTGGGCGATCGCACACAGCCATATATCCAGACATAAACATATCATCATCAAAAGTTGTATCCTTGAGAAACAGAGTCAGCGAGTTGCCATCCGCACTCCAAATCGCCCGCAAAATCGTGATATTTTGGTGACGAGATGCTTCAACGGGCAACAACACCCACCGCCCTTCAATTTCGATGAATTCCGGTTCGCCGTATCTAAATTCAGACTCCCAGGTTTCCGGGCCTTCATGCTTCTCAATAATCCGATCCCACCGCACTGTTTTAATCTTGGCTAAAGTTTCATTTGACAAATCAGCTACTTTCATAAAATCAATCTCCTAATAAAATTCGCAAGGCTTTCAAAGCATTTGAACGATTACCATTGGCAATTTTGCCAAACCAATAATGTGCTTCTTCATTACTCATTGCCATAATCCCTTCGGCAATATTCGCAATTCGTTCGGTTTTCGATAGCGGTTGCAGCGATTGAAATAAAATCGCCAAACTCACGCCGGATTCTTCTGATAAAATATAAGGAGTTTGTCGCTGCTGAGATAAACTTTTCGGATCGTAATTATTCGATTTGAGAGTTGCATAAATCTTTTGTCTCGCCAAAATCAAAGCATTACCTTTGAGTCGCCCCAATCGTTTAGCCGCTGGACGTTTTTTCTCTCCCGCTTTCTTGTACGCGCATTGATACAATTCTAATGCGAAGTTGTTATTGTCGATCGGTAAAATTCGTAATTGAAATTCTTGCATAGGGATTTACTGTGGGGTGGGGGCGGGTTTATGAGATTGTGAATTTTGGGCAATTATTGTCGCGAACCCGCCCCTACATGGGAATTATACAATAATTAATCTACACATTTTATCATGTTCGATCGCGATTTCTGTCGGGGCGGGCGATGCCTTGAGCGTAGTCGAAGGGTTCATCAATAATATTTGCCATAAACCAACCATCTCAAAAACCCGCCCTGACCTATGTATTATGCTGGTATATAGGCAAGATGCCTGTTCTTGAGGGATGGTGCAGTTTTACGTCTCAAGCGGATTCATGCTCAAAATAATATTTTAAACCAATTGAACCTTTTTTGAACTTGTCCTGTCTAAAGCATTCAGATAACGAACTGGTGAGGGAGACTTCACAGGTGTTAGGTGTGTTAGCCAATGTTTTAATCGATGACTGTTCCGACTCAGACTTAGTTGGAGAGTGTCTAAAGGGCGATCGCATTTGCTTTCGTCACCTTTACCAACGCTACCAACACAAAGTCAGGTCAACCCTTTACCAACTCTGCGGCCCATCACTCCTTGATGACTTAACGCAAGAAGTATTCCTGCGAGTGTGGAAAGGATTGCCGAAACTCAAGCAACAAGATAACTTTTCTACTTGGCTTTATCGAATCACTTGGAATGTGGCTTCTGACCAAAGACAAGCGTTTGCAAAACAGCATTCTTTTGATTCCAAACTCAAAAGTCAAGCAGAAATGAATCAGGTTGTCACCAAAAATCATACCTCAGATTTGATGCAGTTACACTATCAAGATTTAGTGCAGCGGGGATTAGATCAATTGAGCTTTGAACACCGCAGCGTTTTAGTGCTACACGACCTAGAAGACATTCCACAAAAAGAAGTAGCTCAAATTTTGGGACTTCCAGCAGGAACTGTGAAATCTCGCGTGTTTTACGCCCGAAATGCGGTGCGGCAATTTTTGCAAAAAGAAGGTGTGCGAGAGCTATGAATAACCCAAATAGCGATGAAAAGCTAGTTAATTTCTTGAAGCAATATCGCCCAAATATTTCTGAAGCTGCGCCAGATTTAGAGGTGAAACTTTTAGCAGCAATAGACAGGAATGAGGAGGTATCTAAAAAGCAAGATTACTGGGGGAAAGTACGTTCAATTGTATCTACTAATAGATTTATTATTCCCAGTTTTCGACAGTGGAATTTTCCTCCTACAATTCTAGCAATGCTGATAGTTTTCTGGTCTGGCTATCGCCTCCTAGTTCCTGGACAATTCAACCCGGATGAGGGGGCGCACTTAGAAGCATTTCTGGTAAATAATTGGGAGGATGTATTGCATGATTCTCGCGTAGAGAATATGAGCGAGATGTCACAAACAGACTTGTTTAATCCCCCCGTTTCTGCTAACAGCGAACAACCAACAAATAACTAATCTTAAAGAGGTAACTTTCATGTCAATTCGTCGCATTTGGGCCCTAGCAATTTTAATGATAACTCTCGGCAGTACCGCCGCAGCAATAGCGGTTCCTAATCCCACAGAACCGCAAACAGTGGCACAAAATCAGCCACCAAATCGACGAGGTGGCAAGGAAGGTGGGATGTTTGAGAAACTGAATTTAAGTGCCGATCAAAAACAGAAAATGCAGGCAGTTCGCGATCGCTACAAAGACCAAATTTCCCAGCGAATGCAAGCAGTCCGTCAAGCCAGACAAGAATTGCAAACGATGATGGCGGGCGCGACTAATACCAGCCAAATGCGAGACAAACACCGTCAAATGATGGGATTGAGACAGCAGTTGGAAGAAGTACAATTTGAAAGTATGCTGTCAATGAGAGAAGTCCTGACCCCGGAACAGCGTAGTCAATGGTCTCAACTGATCCAGCAGCGCCGGGAATCTGCTAAAAACCGGATGCCAAACAGCACAAAACCGCAGTAACGCTTTCATTGTCTTCAAGGTTTATTAGATACCCGATTTTTTGAAAAAAGTCGGGTATTTGGGTGTTATACTTAGTCTATGTTATCAAAGCGAATTAAAACTTGCTGAATGAATCTAAAAAACCGTTCGAGTTACATTTATCTACACGGATTTGCTTCCAGTCCAGATTCCCTTAAGGCCAAATATTTCTGCGATCGCTTTTCTTCCCTAGCAATCGATTTGAAAACCCCCGATCTCAATCAAAACGATTTTTCCAGCCTCACCCTCACTAGGCAATTGCACCAAATAGAAACAGAATTATTGCAGTCGCAAACCCTTAATTCTCAGGCGGAAAATGTCAAAAATCCTGGTGAAGTCACTATCATTGGTTCGAGTTTTGGGGGGCTGACAGCAGCTTGGTTAGCCCAGCGACAAATATCAGTAAAACAAGTCATTTTGTTAGCACCGGCTTTTGACTTTCTTTCTCACTGGCTGCCGATGTTGGGACAGCAAAAGTTACAAAAGTGGCAGTCTGAGGAGTATTTACCAGTTTATCACTATGGCGAACAGCGTTATCTGCCACTTAATTATCAGTTTGTGGCAGATATGGCTCAATACCCTGAAGAAAAATTAATACGGTCAGTGCCTACGTTAATTATGCACGGCTTGCATGATACAATAATACCCATTCAAGCTAGCAGAAATTTTGCCACTAACCGTCCGTGGGTGGAATTAATAGAACTAGAAGATGACCATTCTTTGGGAAATGTTCTAGCAGAAGTTTGGGAAGCGATTCAAAAGTTTTGCCAATTCAACTAAAATTTGATTAAATTTCAAGTAGTTAAGAATCAAATGATTGAACAAGATCGATCGACTCGCACCTTAGCCGTTGACATCGGCGGAAGTGGCATCAAAGTTATGGTTTTGGATGGTGAAGGCACACCCCAAACGGAACGCAGCCGTTTAGAAACACCTCAGCCACCAAAGCCTGAACCGGTACTGGAAGCTATCGCCTCCTTAGCTGGGGGACAAGGAGAATTTGACAGAGTATCCGTGGGTTTCCCCGGCGTTGTTTGTCGCGGCATCATTAAAACCGCAGTCAATTTAGATCCGTCTTGGATTGATTTTGACTTAGCAACCACCCTGAAAGATCGGTTAGGAAAACCTGTAAGAGTGGCTAATGATGCGGACATTCAAGGATTGGGAGCAGTTGCCGGTACTGGAGTTGAATTAGTTGTTACCCTTGGCACAGGTTTTGGTTCAGCCTTATTTGTTGATGGTATCTTAGTGCCTAATTTGGAACTCGGACATCACCCGTTTCGCAAAGGGGAAACTTACGAACAGCAATTAGGGCGTTTGGCATTAGATACCGTTGGTGTCAAAAGATGGAATCGCCGCCTGGAAAAGGCGATTATCTGTCTGCAAAATCTGTTTAGTTTGGATTACTTATACATCGGTGGTGGTAATACTAAAAAAATTGTTTTTGAAATTCCGCCCAAGGTGAAAGTAGTGCCGAATGTCAGCGGTTTGTTGGGCGGAATCGCCTTGTGGCGCGATTAACTTAGTGATTAGTTATTAGTCATCAGTTATTAGTCATCAGTCATTAGTCATTAGTCATTAGTCATTAGTCATTAGTCATTAGTCATTAGTCATTAGTAAATCATACCATGCTTTCTTTCATCCGAAAAGACTTAGCTGAACTTACTGGATACACTCCTCATCCGGGAGTCGCGTCAGCAGAATCTGCACAGTCATCTATGGTAGTCGATCGCCTAGATACGAACGAATGCCCCTACGACTTACCAGCAGAATTAAAACAAAAGTTAGCTTGGAATTACCAACAGCTAATTGAAACAAACCGCTATCCTGACGGTGGCCATGCTGCACTCAAAGATGCGATCGCCCAATACGTCAACGAATCCATTCATGTCCCCCCCCTTAACAAGGGGGGGCTAGGGGGGGTTCAACCTCCAATGACAGCCATTACAGCCGACAATATTTCTGTCGGCAACGGTTCGGACGAATTAATTCGATCGCTCTTAATTGCAACTTGCTTAGGCTCAGTTGGCTCGATTTTCGTAGCCAATCCCACCTTTTCGATGTACGGAATCATCGCCCAAACCCTGGGAATTCCCGTTGTCAGTGCTCCGCGAAAACCAGAGACTTTTGAAATTGATCTTGAAATGGCCAAAAAGGCGATCGCCCAAACGGAAAATCCCCCCGTGCGCGTCGTCTTTGTCGTTCATCCCAATTCTCCCACCGCCAATGCTTTGACAATCAACGAAATAGAATGGTTGTCAAATTTGCCCGAAGATATTTTAGTGGTGATTGATGAAGCTTATTTTGAATTCAGCCAAAATACCTTAGCTGGACAATTAGACGAACATCCAAATTGGATAATTTTGCGAACATTTTCCAAAGCATTTAGATTAGCATCAATGAGAGTTGGATATGCGATCGCCCATCCCTCACTCACCGCCGCCCTAGAAAAAATCCGTCTCCCCTACAACCTCCCTGCTTTCTCCCAATTAGCAGCAGAATTTGCCCTAGCCCAGCGACAATTATTGCTAGCAGTAATCCCTGAAACTATCACAGAACGAGCCAAATTAATTGCCGCACTAACTCAGCTTCAAAAATTGCAAGTTTGGCCTAGTGCGGCTAATTTTGTCTACTTGCGAGTGAAAGCCGATGATCCTAATTCAGCAGAAACTGAACACAAACAAATTATGCAGCAGCTAAAAACCAAAGGAACGTTAATTCGGCATACTGGGGGAGGTTTGCGAATTACGGTTGGTAGCCCGGAGGAAAATCAGCGAAGTTGCGATCGCATCGGAGAGATTTTGACTTGACAAAAACCATAAAAAATGGTATTTTATGTCCTCAATTAATCATAGGATTTTTAGCGATCGATCTGTCGTGCCGATCGAATTGTGTGAGGAAATACGCCGATTAAAAGTGCCAAAGCTCGATCGGGAATTTGTGCCACTGTTGGCGGATCAAAATATTGTTCAAACTGAGTTAAAAGCATTTGTGCACGATCCAAAGCTTCCGGCTTAGCCGTCAACTGTTCCATCAACCGCACCCAGTGTCGCCGAATACCGTAAGCTTTCTGTCTCTCTTGGGGAGATTGAGAGTAAACCAAGCAAAAATCACCCACGGGAATTGCCTGCTGAGAGTCAAGATCAAAAACACCCCCGACGGCTGCCCCTGGCCCAGCAAACTCCGCATGGAAATGTTTAATCAAAATTAGACCGTTGCGGCGACGGCTATCAACCAGCAACAGCTCGTCACTGTTGAGTTTTGCGAGAATGTCAGAGGAGTGGAGGTTGTCAATCAAATCTGTCAGCCTCCGATGCTATTGTGGCAAATTGGACTATTCGCGGGGTACTTACGGGTTCCCTGGAAAGCCCAGATTTTTTTTTAACTGCTATTATACCTACAAGCTGGATAAAGACGGCTTAATTTATCAAAATATCGACACTTGGGACAGAAGACCCGGAGAGATTTTAAAACAATTTTTCTGCAAGGCAGAAGCAATCAATAACTAACAATTAACATAAATTTATTGTTTCAGTTGCACTCCTTATGATAGGGAGGACACGGCAGTGCCGTGTCCCTACCGAAAAGTAGGGACACGGCAGTGCCGTGTCCTAATTTCGGCTCATAATTCCGATGCTACCGGATTTGATATAATTTAATTAGCTGAACCTAGAATTAAACCAGATCGCGCCGGCAGCATCAATTCTAAATGCCGAGTTTCTCCTTCACCCTTCCAAACAAAATCGCCTTTCCCAAACAGCAATTTCTCGTGAGGAGATTTCAACTTAGCAGCCTCAAAGCTAATATTAGCTTCTTCAGTCCCAACATTCACAGCAACAACTATTTCCTCATCTCCCAAAATCCTCGCAAAAACATAAACCGTTCCCTCAGCAAACAAAATTTCATACCCTCCAGTGCGAAGGGCACAGTATTTTTGTCGCAAACCAATCAACTGCTTGTGGTAATCAAAAACATCAATTTCCCAGTGAGCTTCTAAGGGAAACCCGCGACGCGAATCAGGATCGAGAGCGCCAGGCAAACCAACTTCATCGCCGTAGTAAATGCTGGGGGCTCCAGGATAAGTTAACAGCAGCAAAGTAGCAAGTTCAACACTCTTTTTATCCCCACCAGCAATTGATAGCAACCGCGCAGTATCGTGACTAGCTAGCAAGTTGAGTTGAGTGAGCTGTATCGGCCAAGGATATAATTGCAAAAGCTCCTGAATTTTCTCGCCATACTCCTTAGCAAAAAGTGGCGGATATGGATAGTAAGACCGGCCTTCCAGTTGGGTTATATCTACTCTATCGCCCGCAGCAAAAGCAATAGTCTCAGCCGCAAAAAGATAATTCATCACCCCATCAAATTGCGTTCCATCCAACCATTCCCGTGCATCATGCCAAACTTCGCCGACAATGTAAGCTTCGGGATTAATCGCTTTAACTCGTTCTCGAAATTCCTGCCAAAATCCTGGTGTTTTAATTTCAAAAGGAACATCTAGCCGCCAGCCATCGATGCCGAATTTAATCCAGTATTCGGCTACTTCCATAATGTATTCTCGCACTTCTGGATTTTCGTGATTGAATTCAGGAAGTGCTCGATTACCGTCCCAACCGGCATAATTAGCGGGAAAATTGCCATCGTAGGCAGATAGCGGCCAACCTTCTATTTTAAACCAATCCAACCAGGGAGAATTTGGGCCGTTTTCGAGGATGTCGTGGAAGAAGAAGAAGCCGCGGCTGGCGTGGTTGAATACGCCGTCGAGGACGATTTTGATATTGCGATCGTGGGCGGCATCTAGAAGCTCTTTAAAAGCCAGATTGCCGCCCAACATCGGATCGACTTGATAGTAGTCGTGGGTGTGGTAGCGGTGATTGCAGGCAGATTGAAAAATCGGGGTGAAATAAATGGCGTTAATGCCTAAATCCTGCAAGTAGTCTAGCTGTTCCATCACGCCCCACAAGTCGCCGCCTTTGTAGCCTTGGAGGGTGGGGATTTCGTGCCATTCTTCCCACATGAAGTTTTGCAGCAGGCGTTTACGGGGCTGTTTGCTTTTTGCGAAGCGATCGGGGAATATTTGGTAGAATACTGCGTGTTTAACCCAGTCCGGCGTTTGAATCTGCATACAATTCTCCTAGCTTCTTATGGCTTAGGCTACTGTAGCAGAGGTTGCTGGGGTATCTAACTTTTGGTAGAAAATAGAAGATTTTTTTCAAATATCCTCAATTTGTTGATAAGTATTTAAACTCAAAAATCCTAAATCTAAAATCTAAAATCCAAAATCCAAAGTTTCCCCCTTGTCAAGAAGTCCTCACCGTCAGACACTGGACTTGGAGAGTTCATCGGCCCCCAGGAGGAAATTCCTTGAAAAGAGTATTAGCCATCATTCTCGGTGGCGGTGTAGGCACTCGCCTTTACCCCCTAACCAAACTGCGAGCCAAGCCCGCAGTTCCCCTTGCTGGCAAATATCGCCTCATCGATATTCCAGTCAGCAATTGTATTAACTCAGAAATACTCAAAATCTATGTCCTGACTCAGTTCAACTCGGCATCCCTGAATCGGCACATCGCTCGTACCTACCAATTTTCTGGTTTCACAGACGGATTTGCCGAGGTACTAGCGGCCCAGCAAACTCAGGAAAACCCTGACTGGTTTCAAGGGACGGCCGATGCAGTTCGCCAGTATCTCTGGCTGCTAGAACAGTGGGACGTTGACGAATACTTGATTCTTTCAGGCGACCACCTCTATCGGATGGACTACCGCAAATTTGTGGAGAGACACCGCGAAACCAACGCCGACATCACCCTTTCCGTTTTGCCAATGGACGATAAACGGGCATCGGATTTTGGTTTGATGAAAATTGATGATAATGGTCGCGTTGTTTCTTTTAGCGAAAAGCCAAAAGGCGATGCGCTGAAAGAAATGCAGGTTGATACTACCAAACTGGGACTGACATCGGAACAAGCCAAGGAAAGTCCTTACATTGCTTCGATGGGGATTTATGTTTTCAAAAAAGAGGTTTTGATTAAACTGCTTAAAGAATCCCTAGACCAAACTGATTTTGGCAAGGAAATTATTCCGGCATCTGCAAAAGACCACAATGTTCAAGCTTATTTGTTTGATGATTATTGGGAGGATATCGGAACGATTGAAGCTTTTTATGATGCTAATTTGGCGCTGACAAAACAGCCTCAGCCGCCTTTCAGTTTCTACGATGAAAATGCTCCAATTTATACTCGCCCGCGTTTCTTGCCGCCGACTAAGCTGTTAAATGCTACCGTGACGGAATCAATTATTGCTGAAGGCTGCATTCTGAAAGAGTGCCGGATCGACCATTCTGTGTTGGGAGTTCGATCGCGCATTGAAACTGGATGTATAATTCAAGACACTCTCGTCATGGGTTCTGACTTCTACGAACCCGACGCCGAACGCCATTCGGCATTGGAAAACAGTGGAGTCGCCCTCGGCATCGGTGCAAATACTACAATTCGCCGCGCGATTGTGGATAAAAATGCACGGATCGGCTGTAATGTTCAAATCATCAATAAAGACCGGGTAGAGGAAGCCAATCGTGAAAGCGAAGGTTTTTACATCCGCAGCGGCATTGTCGTAGTGCTTAAAAATGCCACAATTTCTAATGGAACTATCATTTAGTAATTAGTCATTAATCATTAGTCATGATGCGTTTTTCCTGATATTTCAATCGTTAGTTGTTGAATTTCATATCTTTTGCATACCCGTTAGTAACTGACGATTAATGATTGTTAATTCATGAATCATGAACAGTGACTAATGAGCAATGACTAATGATTAATGATTGACTAATTCGTTCACATTAAAGTCTTAGAGACTACGCCATTCAGCCAGAGAAAAATTGTTCGGACTATTGTCGCAGGTTCTGAAAATTTTGGCTAAAATACTTGCCAAATTCCAACCAATCGCCAATTAATAAGGAGGAGTCTCCATTGCGGTCTGAGGTGATACAGACGTTGTCGTTCTCTTGCGTCTGGCGGATAGTTTCTGAGCCTTGATTTTGCGATCGTAGCACGACTGACAAATGCGCTGTCCGCTTCTCAGTACAATACAACTCTCGGAGTTATCCTTCCAATCGTCGCAGCAGCCACAAGGCCAGCCGAGCAAATAGTTCAGCATCTTAGCACCCTAGTAGTATTAGTAATTCATTGAGTTACCATCCTATCTTAATTTTTCGGAAACAGTGTGTTCTAAATAACAGACAACTAAAGAATGTGTAATGATTTGTTAAATTAAATTTATTGATCAGCAGTAAAAACTAATACTCTAACCCCCCTTGACAAGTACAACATATCATTGATATGAGTATCTGTGACCTAATCGACACTTTCCCCTGGATCAACCACTTTTTTTGCTTTGGAAATCTAATTTAGTTTATTTTATGTTATTACAAGAAAGCCCAAGAAAGCACAAGCTCTTATGGCAAGAGTTTCCAAGTCTAAAATCTAAAATCTGACGGAGGTGTGGAAATTGCGATCGCCAAGCTTGCAAAAACCGCACTCTATCGACAGTAAAAATTTGATAACCTATAATTTGGATGAGATGCAGTGGGATTTTTTACCTAGGGCATCAAACTTATTCGCTATCCTAATGAAACTAGGATTTATTGGCTCTAAAAACTAAAAAGTAACAACTAATAAATAGGAGATTGCTTAATGGCTGCAACAGATTTTAAAGACTATTATGCTATTCTGGGACTCAACAAAACCACCAGCGCTGATGAAATTAAAAAAACTTTTCGCAAACTAGCCCGGAAATATCACCCGGATATGAACCCAGGGAACAAGGAAGCAGAAGCTCGTTTTAAAGAAGTTAACGAAGCCTACGAAGTTTTGTCAGACCCGGAAAAACGCAAAAAATACGACCAATACGGTCAATACTGGAAGCAAGCTGCGGCAACTCCAAGTGGCTGGCCGGGCGCGGGCGGGTACGGGGGCGCTGCGCCTACAGACTTTGGTGGAGTTGACTTCAGTCAGTATGGCAGTTTTGATGAATTTATCAATACTTTACTGGGGCGCACGGGTGGCGCTGGTGGTGCTAGTGCTGGTGGGGGCCGCAATGGCAATTGGAATTACCGCACTACCACAGGTGGCCCGACTGGTTTTGGGGGATTTGAAGATTTCGCGGGGTACGAAAATCGGGCCGGTGGAACTTCTCTCAATACGGAAGTTGGGATTTCTCTGACTTTGGGGGAGGCATTTCGTGGCACTTCCAAGAGAGTGGCTACGGGGGAAGTTTCGATTCCTGCGGGAGTGAAAACTGGTAGCAAAATTCGGGTTAAAGGTAAAGGTCAAGTTGACCCGTATACCAAGCAGCAGGGAGATTTGTTCCTGAAAGTAGAGGTTTTGGCTCATCCTTTTTTCCAGTTTGATGGGGAAAATTTGGTCTGTGAGGTGCCGATAACTCCAGACGAGGCGGTTTTAGGCGCGTCTATTGAGGTGCCGGTGCCTGAAGGTATGATAACTGTAAAATTTCCTGCTGGAATGCGATCGGGCCAGTCTTTGCGGTTGCGGGGTAAGGGGTGGCCGAAGCCGAAGAAGGATGAACGGACTGATCTTTTGGTGAAAATTGCGATCGTGCCGCCAAAAGAAATCACCACTCTGGAACGGGAATGTTATGAAAAAATCCAGGAAAATCGTACTTTTAATCCCCGTAGTAATTTAAACCAAGGGCTGCTGTGACTAAAATTAGGACACGAAACTGTCGTGTCCCTACAATATTATTTTGGGTAGGGAAACGGCATTGCCGTCTCCTCCATCATGACTTGGGTTGATGCGGGTTTAAAAATATCAGGATGTGAAGTTGTGGATATTTCTGAACCCGCAAGACCAGGAGAGTTATGTGTATCAACTTTAAACCTTCTCTCTCACTCTTCGTTGGTTTTAAGCTGGGTTGGTTGACGACCTTGTTTGATGTTGATGGTAATTTTTTGAGCTCCTTTTTTCTCCAAGTCTTTGATATAGCCGATCGTACTATTGTCGGCTTCATCCTTACTTCGATATGGGCCAAAGTAGTAGGTGCGGTTTGGTGAGTCTGTATCAACTTCCACCCACCACTGGCGATTCTGACCGACGCCCATTGGTTGAGTCAGTATCAAAAAAGCTATAACGTACATCGCCAACATAGAAAATCCAAACATCGTACACCTCTGCAAGAAGTCAAGTAATTTTTACTGTTCTTAACTTATCAGGGCAAATAGCTAGCTGAAATCGTCCTCAGTGCTGATTAGGCTGAGGTAATTGTTGAGACTTTAGGCAAGTATCGATAAATTGGCGATCGCCTCCATGATTGATGTTAATACCTTTAATGCCGATCAAAAACCCGGTTTTTGAAAGTCAAAGTACGTAAGTATTGTTCATTTTACTAGCACTACTTGACACAATCCAAATCCAAATTAATTTCTTTAATTACTGCTACAAATCGCCATAATATTTATTTACTTTTACTCAGATAAGTTGCTACCTATATCAACTGCTACTGATCGCCCGTATTGGAAGATGGGAGAGAATCTGAGGCTTTTTCCACGAAGGTGAAATATCTTGTTTAAATCCACAACAACACATAATCTTCATAATGATCGGCGACAATATTGATTTTTTTAACTTACTGCGTAAATTTACGTAAAATTATGGCGACCAAGCTTTACTAAATCTTTATAATTTTGCCAGAATACCGCTGAAATATAAAGATTTGATAAAGTTTGCCGGGAAACTGTAGTCAATATATCAATCATGTAAGTATGATCGGAACCAAGCAAGGCAACACGTAAGTAATCGATACCCACTCCTTAAAAGACCAGATACCACATCCTAAAACTTTTGAACGGAGGTCTGAAATAAGCAGCTTTTATGCCAAATTTATTTTTTTTAGCTAACTAGGTTGATTTTAACCAGCTCCAATTTTTGCATTACCTAGCTACTTCTCGATCGCCCAATTCAACGTAATTTAACAGGGGAAGCTATGAATAAAAGCTTAGGTGTAAAAAATTACTTTTCCCGATCGCCTGAATCAGTACAAAATATTCCAGCGATTCAAAAACTGTTGGAGGAGATAGGCGCAGAACCCACATTAGTTGCCAAAGTAAATGCAGCCTGTGAAATTTACGACTTTCAGCTAGGAGATGAAATCACCAAGTATCAAAATCCAGATAGTGACAGTCATGCACTTGAAAAAGAACTGATCGATCGCAATTGTTACTTAGTTAGCCAAGGAAGAGTCAGGCTGCTAGCAGTAACACGCATTACACAGGAAGAAATTTCGGCAGTTGTACTGGAAGTTGGAGAAATATTTGGGACAGATAACATATTTATCGAAACCGGAGTAGCTTACAGAGCAATTGCAGTCGGTACTTGCCAAATGGCTCGGATTGATGTATCCAAATTGCAGCCAATCTTAGAAGAATGTCCCGAACTGCAACAACACTTGCAGGCACAATTCCAACAGCGACAGCGATTAATATTCTTTAAGACACAAACAGAATTGCGATCGCTCGAACCCCAGCAACAACAAATCCTGTGGCCTCAGTTACTCCCTTATATAGAAGAAATCCAAATTCCCGCCGGAGTTTCACTCGCTCAGCAACATCAAAAATCGCAAATTCATTTTTGGCTACGCAGCGGTCAAATTCAAGGTGAAAAACCACCAATTATCGGCAGTGATTGGGGATATCCAGACTCTGAATCTAAAGATTGGCAAGCTCAAACAAACCTGCTAATTTACCAGGTTAACAGCGCACAGTGGGAAATCGTAGCAGCAATAATTGCTGACAACAGCAATTCTCCCCCAAAAATCATCCGCAAACCTAAAATTACAACCTTAATACAGCCTCCACAAAAGTTAAATCACACCTCACCAACCCAGTCACATAAATTAATCGTCGTCGAGAATTCTCAATCCAAAGCAGTTAGTATTACCTTTCCCAAACCCAAGCGACGCAAGTGGTTTAGCACCGGACACCCATTCATTCAACAGCAAAGTTCAGCAGACTGTGGAGCCACCTGCCTAGCGATGATTAGCGAGTATTGGGGTAAAAAATTCAGCCTTAATTATTTGCGCGAATTAGCAGAAATTGGTCGGAGCGGTGCCTCTCTCAAAAACCTGGCAAAAGCAGCCGAAAGGATGGGTTTTCAGGCTCGTCCTGTGCGAGCTTCTTTAACTCCTCTCCGCAATCAAAATCCCTGGATTGCTCACTGGCAAGGTAATCACTACGTTGCAGTTTACCGTTTTAAAAATCAACAAGTTTTAGTTGCCGATCCGGCGATGGGCAAGCGGTGGATGAGTATTCAAAGCTTTACCGAAAATTGGACTGGCTACGCCCTAATTTTAGACCCAACACCGCAGCTATACCGTAATGAGATTGCCGAAGACAAAGGAATCAAAACCAAAAATTTCCTAGGTATAGTCTGGCCTTACCGTAGTACGATCGCGCAAATTCTGGTAATTTCCTTGTTTATCCAAATATTTGGGATAGTTACTCCGCTATTTACCCAAGTAATTCTCGACCAAGTAGTTGTTAGTAAAAGTATACCAACGCTGCACGTCTTTGCGATCGGACTACTGCTATTTGGTATTTGGCGGTCGCTGTTGGGTGCAAGCAGACAATACTTGCTCGATTACCTTTCTAATCGGATTGATCTGACTCTAATTAGTGGCTTTATTAGTCACACTCTCAGTTTGCCGATCAAATTTTTTGAATCGCGTCAGGTTGGCGATATTTTAACTCGTGTTCAGGAAAATCAAAAAATTCAGGCGTTTCTGACTCGCCAAGCGATTACTGCTTGGTTAGATGCTTTGATGGCGGTAGTTTACATCGGACTGATGATTTACTACAACGGGCGTCTGGCTTTGTTGGTTCTGGCTTTGATTCCGCCGATCGTGATTTTGACTTTGGTGGCAACTCCGTTTCTGCGAAAAGTATCGCGGGAGATTTTCAATGCAGGTGCTAAGCAAAACTCATCTTTGGTAGAGATGATTACTGGGGTGGCAACGATTAAAGCAACTGCTTCTGAGCGAGAAATGCGCTGGCGCTGGGAAGACAACTTAACAAGTATGATTAATGCCCAATTTCGGGGGCAAAAGTTGGCAAATTCTTTGCAAATAGTCGGGGGTTCGATTAATACTTTAGGTAGCACGGCTTTGTTGTGGTATGGGGCGATGCTGGTGATTCAAGATGAGTTGACGATCGGTCAATTTGTCGCTTTTAATATGATGATCGGCAGTGTGATTTCTCCTGTGTTGTCTGTGGTGGGACTTTGGGATGAGTTTCAGGAAGTGCTGGTTTCGATCGAGCGTTTGGACGATGTATTCTCGGCTGATCCTGAAGAAAGTCCTAACAAACCGATGCTGGTGCTGCCGCGCATTCAGGGAAATGTCAAGTTGGAAAATGTTTCTTTCCGCTATTCGCAAGATGATGAACGGAATACGCTGCAAAATCTTTCGTTTGAGGTGCAAGCTGGAGAAACGGTGGCTATTGTTGGTCGCAGCGGTTCTGGTAAGAGCACTTTGGTGAAATTGCTGCAAGGTTTCTATTACCCAGAAAAGGGACGGCTGACAATTGATGGCCACGATATTCGGCATATTTCTTTGCAGTCGTTGCGGGTTCAGTTGGGTGTTGTTCCTCAAGATTGTTTTTTGTTTTCGGGAACGATTTTGGAAAATATCACGCTGTATAAAAATGGACATGGTGCTGATTCTAGAAGCTTGGAAGAGGCGATTGAGGTGGCGAAGTTGGCAGAAGCTCATGCTTTTATTCAGGATATGCCACTTGGTTATCAGACTCCTGTGGGGGAGAGGGGAACGAGTTTGTCTGGGGGACAACGACAGCGAATTGCGATCGCGCGTGCTCTTTTGGGAGATCCCCGGATTTTGATTTTGGATGAGGCAACTTCTTCGCTGGATACTGAGTCTGAGCGCAGGTTTCAGCAAAATCTGGCTCGGATTAGTCGCGATCGCACTGCGTTTATCATCGCTCACCGGTTGTCTACGGTGCGGAATGCCGATCGCATTTTAGTTCTAGACAAAGGCATTTTAGCCGAACAAGGAAACCACGAGCAATTAATGGCTGAACGTGGACTTTACTATCACCTTGCTCAGCAACAGCTCGATCTTTAAGTCATTGGTCATTAGTCATTAGTCATTGGTCATTGGTCATTGGTCATTGGTCATTGGTCAATGATTATTAGTGGCAACCAACAAATAAGAATAGTTAACAGTCAACAGTCAACAGTCAACAGTCAACAGTCAATACTCAACAGATTAATTTGGAGTAAATACCATGCTTTCAGAAGATGCAAAAAAATTAGGCTGCGCTCCTGATGAAATAGATGAGATTTATGGAGGCGTAGCTTTAAAAGAAAACGAAGTTAGTCAAAAAGACCGCTCTTTAGAAGTAGTCGAACCTCAAAATCGCTCTTCTAAAATTAATGACCATATCAATCCTGCCAAGTTTCGCACTAACGAGGAAGATAATTGGTCTACTTCTTTGCAAACTGTACTCGATCAGCCAGCAGTATCTTTTCCTCAGAAGTTGATATTAGGAGGAATGGTTTTTTTCGTAGCTTTTGGAGCGTGGGCAACTTTCGGAAAAATCGATGAAGTTGGTCATGCTCAAGGCAAATTAGTACCCAAAGGCGATGTCTACAAAATTCACCCGACTGAGCCGGGAAAAATCATTAACCTCGCGATTAAAGAAGGTCAAAAAGTCAAAGCTGGACAATTATTGACAGAATTAGACCCGGAAACGGCTTCGGGGGAGGTGGAACGTCTTGATAAAATACTCCATGGTTATCAGATTCAATTGGTGCAGCAGATTAGTGCGATCGAACGAACACGATTAGAAGCTCAAGCTAGCAGGGCGATCGCAGAAGCGGATCAACGGGGGGCCCAAGCTGCGATCGATCGCGCTCGTGCTTCAGTGGCTACTACACAGTCTCAAATCGAGCAATTGCGATCGGATGTAGTGTCTCAGCAAGCACGCTCTAAACAGCTCAAACCCCTGGAAAAGCAGGCGCAAAACTTGGTTTCGCAACTGCAAACAGATATTAACTCTCAACAAGGGCGGCGCGATCGGGTGAAACCGTTGCAACGGAAGACTAAAGATTTGTTAGCGCAACTGCAAGTAAAAGTAGCTGCTCACAAAGAGCGGATCGCGCGTCTCAGACCGTTGGTAGATGAAGGAGCGCTGTCAAAAGACGTTTTGTTTCAAGCGGAGGAAGCTCTGCGGGAGAGCGAAAACGCGGTGATTAGAAGCCAATTGGGAGAAGAAAGTCAGGCTAACGATCGCGCTTTTGAAGTCGAGCAAACCGTGCGCGATAAGCAAGGCGCTCAGATCCGAAGTCAACTGTCTGATGCAACAGTCGTTAAGGAAAAGCTGTTTGAGGTTGAACAGGGTTTGCGCGATCGAACTAGCGCCATTTCTAAAACCCAAGGTGAATTAACTCAAGGATTGGCAGAAGTCGATCGACTACAAGCAGAAGCTCAAAGCAAACAAGCCACAGCCCGTCAAACGCAGTTAGAAAAAGAGCAAAAAGTTCAGCAGTTGGAAATGGAATTAAATCAAGTCAAATCCAAAATTGCCGAAACCCAAACCATGCTAGCTCAATCTAAAAATAAGCTCAAACAAAGATTCCTCTACGCACCAGTCAACGGAATTATTTCCACTCTCAATGTCCACAACATCGGCGAAGTTGTTCAAACTGGTCAAACCATTGCGGAAATGACTCCGAATAACGCTCCTTTAGTGCTGGAAGTCAGTTTACCGAACCGAGAAGCGGGATTTGTCAAAACCGGAATGCCGGTGCAAGTAAAATTCGATGCTTTTCCTTATCAAAATTACGGCGTGATTCCGGGAAAAGTCGTTTCGATTTCGCCAGATGCCAAAGCTGACGAGCGATTGGGCATTGTTTACCGAGTACAAGTAAGTATCGATCGCGATTCAGTCAAAGCCAACAATCAAACATGGAAACTGAAAGCTGGCCAGACAGCTAGCGCCGAAATAGTCATCCGTCAGCGCAGCATAGCCGACATTTTGCTCGATCCTCTCAAGCAACTACAAAAAGGCGGCATGAGTTTGTAGTCAGTAGTCAGTAGTCAGTAGTCATTAGTTATGAATCAGTTAACAGTTAACCGTCAACCGTCAGCAGTTAACAGTTAACAGTTAACAGTCAACAATCAACTAATTTACACAAAACAGGATAAAGCTATGACTTCCCAATTTCACCATTCTGCCAATCATTCTCAAGTTGGAATTAAACCCGAACAATTGGACGAGATAATTTCAGCGATTTTGTCAGGAAAGTATTCTTGGGCTTGTTTTTTACTTTTGCGCTGTACTGGTTACAACCCTCTCGACTACATTCCCTATCGCACTTCCAACCGCTTGCTTAAGGAAAACAGTCAAATCAGCAAGTCGCATAAATCGGAAACTAAGTCTGCATTGGGCAAAATTGCTGATTTAGATTATGTCGAGGTGGCGAGGGACAAGCGAACCGGAGTTCGAGGGGGTTTTGTCGCTGAGGCTTTTAGCGAGTTATATACAGATCCGATAGGTTTTGTGCCTGAAGTTAAGGAAGAGCCATATCTCTCGGCGCCGACTGTTGATGTTCAAAATCAAGGATTTTTTGGTGGATTTAAGACACGTTTGTTTAATTTCGCGGGCAGGTAGATTGTGCGATCGCGAAACAACCCGGTTGCTGGCGTTGGGTGTACCAAGGTTTTGGTTGACTCACTGCGCGCGATCGGGTTTTTCAGTAACAAGGCTATTTTTCCTTCAAAACACATCGATTTTCTGTAACTTCTGAACAAAAAACACACAAAAATTTATTAAATTAACTTTACATTTTAATTTTCACAAATCTGCCAAATTGGCAACACAGCTCTAATTAGTCCAGATATATTAGGTACATCGAAAGCAGACAACCTTGCTTCGAGCTAGTAATCAAAAAAACAAGGATAAAAGCCATGATTATCTCAGACCTCAACCACGTCGAAATCGTTTGCGAATCAACTCAAGTAGAAGGCGGATTTTACAATTTCTACGAAAATGATTTCGTCAAACTGGAAATTGTATCGAAGCCAAGAATTAAAGGCAATAGCGCGATCGCATTAGCAGATTCAGCGGCCTATGGCAAGAATACTTTCGCTAAGACTGTCACCTACACTGAAACCGTTCAGGGCTACTCTTCTGAAGCTTCCAGCGCCTCCGTAGCTGGTTCCAAAGGTTCTTACTACCACTGGTAGTAGAGTGCCATCCGCGCAAGATTTGACCCGAAAGTCAAATCCGCTCATTTCTCAAAAAATTAACCCTAAAACCCACGAAAAAAAATGATTATCTTAGACCTCAACCACGTCGAAATCATCTCCGAATCAACTCAAGTAGAAGGCGGATTTTACAATTTCTACGAAAATGATTTCGTCAAACTGGAAATTGTATCGAAGCCAAGAATTAAAGGCAATAGCGCGATCGCATTAGCAGATTCAGCGGCCTATGGCAAGAATACTTTCGCTAAGAGTGTCACCTACACTGAAACCAATCAGGGCTACTCTTCCGAAGCTTCCAGCGCCTCCGTAGCTGGTTCCAAAGGTTCCTACTTCTGGTTTTAGTAGTTCGACCTAGCAAACAAATAGTAGAAACCGCTGCAAGATCGATATGTTAAAAACTTTCAGCGGTTTTCTATCTATTCAGTAAATGTCAAGGATCAATGCAATACAGTATTCAGGTTTTGATAAATGGAGTGGATGACCAAATTAATGATTATTTATGACTTGGATTATCAGGAAGAATTGATTGACGTAAACTGTATTGTCGGCGGTGTCTATGCCTACGCAAATACCAGTGCATTTGCTAGTAGCGGATCTGGTTCTGCGAATGGTAATGCTGCTGCTTTTGGTCAATCTACTTCGGCTCGAACTCGAACTTCTACAATAGTCTCGCAGGGTTTTACTGATTCCCAGGCTCAGGCTTATGCTTATGCTAAAACAGGGAAAAATTCAGCACGGGCTGAATCGGATAGTTTTGCTTTATTCATCGGCAATTGAATAATCACAATTTAAAAAAGTCTGGTAGAGATGTTTATAGAACTAATATTTCCACGGTGATTTGTGATGAATGAATCTGATTTCATAGAGTTTAATCTGTCGGCTCCTGAAAAACCAACAAATAATTCTATCCCACCCATTAATCCTGGAGGTAGTGGCAGTTCGGCTAAATCCAGTTCAGTGGTAGATAACAATGGTGCCGGCAGTACCAGCAGCGCCAAAGGTACTTCTCCTACGGGAGAAACTAGCAACAGCAACAAAACTATTTATACTCCGGGAGCAACCTCCACTAGCGGTAGCGCAGAAGCTTCCGCTTCTTCTGGTGTTCCTCCAACATCCAACACGAAAGTAACAACGCCAACACCTGTAACAACCCCAACGCCAGTAACAACACCAACGCCAGTAACAACACCAACGCTAGTAACAACTCCAACTCC
Source organism: Tychonema litorale BBK16 (assembly GCF_021648855.1). Classification (GTDB taxonomy): domain Bacteria; phylum Cyanobacteriota; class Cyanobacteriia; order Cyanobacteriales; family Microcoleaceae; genus Microcoleus. The sequence goes on from NZ_JAKJHX010000047.1 coordinate 34,450, forward strand.
AACACCAACACCAGTAACAACACCAACGCCAACACCAGTAACAACTCCAACTCCAACTCCAACACCAACACCAGTAACAACTCCAACGCCAGTAACAACACCAACACCAGTAACAACACCAACTCCAACTCCAACACCAACTCCAACTCCAACACCAACACCAGTAACAACACCAACACCAGTAACAACTCCAACTCCAACTCCAACACCTTCAGGTAATAGTAGTTCGAGTCAAACAAGTACGATCGCAAATAATCAAGGTGTTACTACCAATACCAGCGCAACAGTAACCACTACCGCAGGCACTACCACGAGCACTCAGACAGTCTATACTCCGGGAGCTACTTCTGGCAGTGGACAAGCAGTAGCTGTTACAGGTACTCCAGCAAAGACTAACATCATAATACCAATACCAATACCAACACCAACACCAACACCAACACCAACACCAACACCAACACCAACACCAACACCAACGCCAACGCCAACACCAACACCATCAAATGATCAGGCTGAAACTGATCCCATAGATAACAGTAATAGCAATAATTCTATCACCTTTACTGCTAATAATTCCAACACAGAGAATGCTGCAACAACGATTTTTGCAGAAATTAGCAACACAGAAAACCAGTCTGTGGTATTAACTTTCACCTACGATAGTAACGGTGGTCAAAATTGGCGTGGCACTTATGACGGTGATGTGATTGATTGTAGTAGCGGATTCGATCTAGTTTTTGCCTCTGGTGGCAACGATATTGTCACAGGTAGTAGAGGTAACGATACCCTCCATGGAGGTGATGAAAACGACACCTTGCGAGGAGGAAGAGGTCAAGATTTCCTAATTGGTGGCGACGGCGATGATTTTTTGTGTGGCGACTTTGGCGGTGATACATTGACGGGAGGTAATGGTGCTGATACGTTTGTATTGAGACCGGAAACAGCGACTCCTATGGCTAATCTAGCTTATGCAGAGATTCTCCAAGATTTCAATGCGGATCAGGGCGATAAAATTGGGTTGACAGCCGGAATTGCGATCGCAGAAATTTCACTGCAAGTATTTGATACTGACAATGACGGTCAGGTTGATGCGACGATGGTCAAGTTTAGTTCCAATAATGGCGATCGCATTTTAGCTATAGTTTTAGGAACAGTTAATCCTTTAGGGAAAACAACTTTGACCGATGCAGACTTTATTACTTTGCCAAATAACGGTTTTTGATATGTGCTAAATGATTGCAAAAATTTCTTTTCCATTCTACTCAAATCGGCTGATATCATTAAAATTATCAGGGTTGCAAGAGAAACATGAAAGACATTTACCAGCCATTGATTGAGACCAATCAAATTATTGATTCACTGAAACAAGAATTTCAAGTAAAGCCATTTTATCAAAGGATTTTGCAGAAGAGAGTCATTGAAACAACTGCCCAAGAACGGGGGTTAATCGTAACTCCCGAAGAAATTCAAGCGGAGGGGGACAAACTGCGGCGTGAGAAGCGTTTGGAGAAGGCTGCGGATACGATTGCTTGGCTAGCAGAGCAGATGATTTCGGTAGAAGATTTGGAAGCCGGGATTTGCGATCGGATCTTGGCAAAAAAACTGGCTAAATTCTTATTCGGCAAAGACGTAAATAAAGTTTTTGCTCAGAATAAATTGCAATTTGATCAAATCATTTTGTATCAAATAATTGTCGAAGATGCTAAGCTTGCTCAAGAACTATTTTATCAAATTCAAGAGGCAGAAATTAGCTTTTTTGATGCGGCTCATTTTTATGACATTGATGAAAATCGTCGGCATTTATGTGGTTGCGAAGGCAAAGTTTATCGATGGGGTTTAAAGCCAGATATAGCCGTTGCAGTATTTAGTGCTAAGCCTGGAGAGGTAATTCGTCCAATTCAAACTGACCTAGGATATCACTTGTTCATGGTTGAAAAGTTTCTCCCTGCTGAATTAACTGTTGAACGCCATGAAGAAATATTGCAAAATCTGTTCAACGAGTGGCTATCCAATGAGGTAAACTATTTGTTATATCATCAATCCGAAATTGCGATTGCGGGGTAATAAAACCATGAAAAAATATAAAACTATCATCAAACGAACGAGCTCACCTGATGGTTGTGCAACATCAGAAGCAAAAAGCACAATTGTCGAAGATGGTGAAACTAAAGTCAGTCAATTTGTGTCAACAAAAGTCAGTAATACTAGCAGTAGCAGTAGCAGTTCTAGCTCTAGTAAATGATACAGCACTTTTCAGGTATGCGAGATACATAGTTCTTGTAGGGACACGGCACTGCCCATTAGTGTCAACTTAAGCCTGAAACTATTGGTA
>NZ_JAKJHX010000048.1:0-10947 GCF_021648855.1 Tychonema litorale BBK16
AGTATTGTAAAACTTTATTAAAGATACAACCATCAGTAAGCAATGGTAGTATCATATAGTCATGAGTATAAAAGGAAACTATCTACATCCCTAAAGTTGAAACCAAATAGATTCGCTATTTATAGTCTGGTTAAATTTCAGATCTAGGAACGGTGAGATAAAAAGTATTTGCCTAATGGCATAAATCGATCGCGCGAAGAAGCCCGATCGCAGATGGACTGGCCCCAAAATCGCCCGATTCTATAGCAAAAAAATCATAATATATGGTCGGTCGATTACCCAATATAGAGTGCCGGGTTCACCAAGGATCTTAAAGCTTGCAGACAGGTTAAATAAACCCGCCCTCCTCCCCCACTCTTGAAAGGCTGATTTTTAGTAGAGAATATTTTCTATGATTAGTTTCGGATTTTGGAATGTAATTCTGATCATTACAGTCGCCTTTTTTCTAAATCATAATTGGCGATTAGATGGCGACAAAGTAGCATGGCAAAACTCTTTGTTTTTAAAACATCCTTCTATTCAAAAGTTGACTCGTTTTTTTTCTCAACCTATCGTTAACTTTATTTGTCAAGTAATTCTTGTATTAATTCTCACCAGATTCCTGTGTTATGCAGGTTGGCTGGTTTATGATTTGACTCATCGGTCCGATCCGCCTTACTGGGATTTCAAGTGGTTTTATGTAGCAAGTAAATTAGCTCATCAACATTTGAGTCCTTTTAATGTCGAAGTGTTTAACAAAGGTTTTTGTAGTATCACAAATGTTTGTGGATTAATTCCATCTTTTGTTTATCCACCTAATATCATTCCTCTCATCTGGTTTCTGGGTTATTTTCCCATCAAGACTGCATTCACAATCTGGATTTTGCTGCATCTGATTGCTACAGGTTTTGTTCTATGGGGAGCGAATATTTTGCTGGAGTCGCAGTCGCGAGCTTTTAGGGCTATTTGCAGTATATCAGTGACATTTCTCTACGGTTTCGTCTTCGATCTGCAAGTTGGAAATGTGGCAACTTTTAGTGCTGTGCTGCTATTGTGGATGTTTATCTTAGCTCAAAATAATCAGGATTTACCCGCAGGAATTTTATTGGGAATTGCGCTTTTCAAACCAACCTTAGTTGTGTTATTTACTCCTTATTTTTTAATCAAAAAACGGTTTTATCTAGTTTTTGTCTCGATAATTACGGCAATTTCTCTAGCACTGATCGGTTTGACAATATCGGGTAATTCCTTAACAGGCTTTCTACAGGATACGATTCGTGGATTTCCCCTCTGGCTGAACGATCCGTCGAACAATCCTTATATTTCGATGAGTCGCATCGATTTAAGAGTTGTAGGGCCGAGATTTTTTCCCGATAGTCCATTTGTGGCTAAGCTATTTTCGGATTTAATTATTCTGGTGTTAGTTGGTTTAGTGAGTTGGTATTTTTACCGAAAACAATCTCGCACTGCTTGGTCAAAAAATCTTGATTTATCGGAAATGGCGTTAGTTTCTTGTTTGAGTATTGCGATTAGTTATTCTCAGCCCACCAGTTCGGTGATGTTAGCACCGGCGGTAGTTTTTTTGCTGAACGATTTGTGTTTTCAGATTAAATATTGTGTCTTTTCTGGCAAAAGAATGTCTATTTGGTTATTGGGAGTTGGGTGTCTTTTGGTGCAAACTGCGGTAATTCATGGTGGGTTGTTGGTGTTTCTGGGAAAGCGGTGGAACTGGAAGGGTGGGGAATTTCCTTATTTGTTGAAAGTCAGTGTTTTTTCACTACCGAGTTATGCGGTTTTGGGGATTACGTTAAGTGTTTTGGTTTTGGCAATGAGCTCCCTTGGTCAAAAACAGGTTGGTGAATTTGACCGATCGTAAACTATATTACTCTTCGCTATCGATTTTCTGTGGTTGCGATCGATCGTCGCTTTGAATTCTCCCCTCAGATTTAGCCTCATCTACTGCTTCTTGAATTAATGTCAACACCATATTCGAGACCGGTCGATGATGCGATTTAGCTAACCGCTCTAGGTCTGCTTTAAGTTCTTCTGGAAGGTATACAACTATTCTGGGGAGTTTTGCTGGCAAGGCTGTGATTTGTGCTTTTACTGCCTTATTGTACCTTTTTTTGACCTCTACATTATCAATTTCACCCTCAAGGGTTGACTTGGAGTGCATACCGTGATACCTTGGAGTGGATAAAATACAAAACCCCCACCGCTCAGACTCACGATCGTTCGGTGGGGGCTTGAACTCCCATATTCAGGAGGAATACTCATGATATCACAGCCTAAGTCTGTTCCCGAACTGCTCCGGGAAGAAATTCCCGACGTACCCGCTGGTAAACAACCGATTCGTTTGCTCATTTGCGGCGTTCCCAAAGGCGTAGACAGCATCGTTAATCTGCTGCACGTTTTGGGTTTTGCACAAGTTGGGGAATGGAGCCCGCCTCTACCATCGCCTTTAGCGGGTGAGGTGATTCGGATTTTAACTCGTTATTGGTAAGAATGATTGCGGAGGTCGATCGCGCTTTTTGTGTTAAGTGCGATCGGTCTTTCTGTCTCATAGAAGGGCGATCGCTATTTGTCAAGCTGAAATAGCTTCTTTTTTTTGACAAAGACTATAATCAATAGTAAGTCGTATCATATGTCAATTCCATCAGAAATAACCGTTATAGTTGAGCGTATAAAGCAGGAGCTAACTCAAATTGAGCAGGAAGCAGGTGAGGGACTAAATATTTGTAGAGCTATCCTAGAGAGCTTTCCAAACAATTTTACCGTGATTCAGCTTTCGGGATTTTTAAACACCTGTATATTTTTCGCAAACACGTCAAAAATACAGATTCAGGAACGCATAGAATATCTCTCGGCAGTTGAAGTCCTGACAAATGATAGAATACAAGAAGTAGGGGAAGACTTGGCAATGGAGCTAGGTCGAGTCCTGGAAACGAAAATAAGAGTCAGTAGTGTTAAAGCCCGTTTGGAGAATTTGCAATGACACAAAAAGAACTAGATGACAAGGAATTACTAGAAATTTTGGAATTAACAAGAGACACCGAACAGAAAGCTAGAGAAATGTGTCAAATGATCTCGGCTAATACGGCTAAATACCAAAAATGGTCTGAAGCTCAAGCTAAACAAACCGAAAAACAGAAACAACCCCAATGAGTAAGTTGTGAAAAAGGCGATCGCATCGACCTTTGTGTCTGATTGAGAACTTACGCATAAATACCTTTGCGAATATTGTCACTATTCAACTCACAGCCAAAAGCTCATTCAGCTTATTTTTCAACTCTGGGGATGCCATTAATGGATTATATACTTCTCCCTCATATGGTTGCCACATATAACTAGGAGTAAATGGTCGGAAAACTGGTAATATTTGTAGCCCATGAATAAGTTCCTTTGCTAAAACTAATCCCGGAATAGATAAATTAGATAAATCCTCCATAAGTTCACTATAGGTTCTGAATTCATCAACTTCAACCCCAACTAAAGCATAGCGAAACCAAGGAGCAAACCGTAGAGCTAGATAAAATAAAATACCTAACTCTGTCATCACATAAGCACTTTCAGGGCTATCTATTCCCACTTCACTAATATTATTGGGATAAACGCGACACCACCAATTTTGCTCCATATCTTGAAAAGTATCTGTTCGACACAGACATTGGCGATTATTTGACAGCATCCATTCTATGCCCTCAAAGTGTTGAGCAAATTTATTGACATTGCTTTCATCAGAGCCACACTCTGCCGATAAACTGAATATCCACGCCATTGTTATAGACTCCTTTTACCTCTTAGTCTGCGGAGGCAGACTTTGTTTGTGTAGAAGCGGTTTCAACCGCCGAATTAATGCAAGCAGCAAATATCCCGTTTACCTCTTAGTCTGCGGAGGCAGACTTCGTTTCTGTAGAAGCGGTTTCAACCGCCGAATAACACAGGGCATAAATACCCCCGATTTACTCTTCTAATGACATTCGGTAGCGCATCCAAAAACAATACAATACAACCAAAACCAACCATCCCGACACATAGCAAAACCCAGGAAGCGCAACATCAATATTAGGTGAAGACTGAGTGCTGACTTCAATCAACCGATCGATATGCGGTTGCACAAAGTTGTCATGGATATCTTCCAATGCTTTGCGTTGTTTGATTCTATCTTCTTGGTCGTTCATCGTTAACCAACCTTCATTTCAAACGTATGAAGGCATCATCGGTTTGGGGTAGGAGAGCAAAGCAACCCCCAAGTCCGATCGGCTAGAAATCTGATACAATAAGCGTTAGAACGGTTTGGGGTACGTCGTCAAGATTGCAGCCCCCCCCAAAGATCTTTTGCAATTTCCCTCCCTCGAACCCATGCCAAGCAAAGATAAAGTCACCTATGGGCCTATTGTTAAAGAACGTGCCAAGCGCTTATTAGAGGCACTGTTGGATTATGTCAATTGCGAATTAGAAGACTTTGGTGGAATCTCCCTAAGTCATAAATGGCACGATGAAACTACCGAACAACCAAAATTGATGATTAAAACGGAACTGAGAACCCTGGAATTTCTCACGGCAAAAGACAAGCATGAAGGGAAATTAACTACAACCGAGATTAGACAGGCACTTAATCAGCATTTAAAGGACTTTTTGGAAATCCTCGAAGATCATCGCCTTGAAACACAGGGAGACGACGAGTGGCACTTTACTCTGACACTGTGGAGTAAAGACAAACAAAAAAATTTAGAACAATTTGAAATTAAATGGGAAAGCCTGCGGCCTGAAAAATCCAAGCAACAGGAGGAAACTCTGCGGAAAACGGTTGCTGGACAAACCCCTAAACCTAAAGAAGAACCCATAAACTGGCAAGAAATCTGCCGCCAAAACCTCGCGCTACAAAAAGAACTCACCACCAACCTCTTCACCAACGCCAACGGGATGACTCCGCAACTGGATGGCGTTTATGTTCCCTTAGCCATTGTCGAACGCCAAAAACCCAAACCTCAGCCCAGGAATCAGCAGGAAGAAAAGGAAAAAGAAACAGAAAAACTGATTCCCATTGCTGAAGAACGGTTTTTTGAGGATGTGTTGCGACAAGGGAAAAGCGACATCAGTCAAGGGCGAAAAATTGCGATTATTGGCGAACCGGGTGCGGGGAAAACCACGCGGTTGCAGAAGATTGCTGATTGGATTTTAGAGCAAGATTTGGGGTTGCCGATTTGGATAGATTTAGCTGAATTAGGCGATCGAGATATCTGTCAGTATTTGGAAAAAGTGTGGTTGTATGGGTGTCCAGGAGGAGTAACGCGCGGTGATTTAGAAGCACAAATGAGTCGGGTTTGGTTGTTGCTGGATGGTGTGGATGAAATGGCCAACACTCAAGGAATGCAGCAGTTATCGAAAGATTTGTTAAGGACATGGGTGCAGGCGGCGCGGGTGGTGGTGACTTGTCGGGTGAATGTTTGGGAGGCGGATAAAAATGCTTTTTCGGGGTTTGATGTGTTTCGCAATTTGGAGTTTAATGCGGAACAAGTGACGGAGTATATTCGCCGTTGGTTTGCGGGGATGGGGGATGCTGCGACGGGGGAAAGTTTGGAGGCGGCGCTAGCAAAGTCGGAGAATTCCCGTCTCAAGGAGTTGATTCAGAATCCCTTGCGGTTGTGGATGTTGTGTCAAATTTGGCAGACGGGTGGCGGTTTGCCAAAGACGCAGGCGGGGTTATACGGGCAGTTTGTGGATTGGGTGTATCGCTGGAAGGCAGATGAGGAGATTTTAGACCAACGGGAGGCAATTGATACAGCCTTGGCGCGGTTGGCGTTGGCGGCGATGGAACAGAAAGAAGAGGTTTCGCGGTTACGGTTGCGGGAAAGTTGGGTATTGAAGGTTTTGGAGAGTCGCCCGATTTTTGAGGCAGTGAAGAAGTTGGGGTGGTTGAATCGAGTGGAACGGTTTCCAGAGGCAATTTGCGTGTTTTATCATGCCACATTTCAGGAGTATTTTGCAGCGTTGGCGGTGAAGAATTGGGATTATTTTTTACCTCGGAATCATGTTGATTTTCCGGTGGTGGGGAAGGAATATCGGATTTTTGAAGCGCAGTGGAAGCAGGTGATTTTGCTGTGGTTGGGGCTGGAGGGTGTAGGGAAGGAGGAGAAGAAGGGGTTTATTGAAAAGTTAGTGAATTTTGATGATGGGTGTGGTGAGTGGGATTGGGAAAAAATAGGAAAAGGGTTTTATGAGTATCGCGCCTCTTTTTTGGCGTCATCAGGGATTAATGAATTTAAACCTCATCCTCTTGCTAATAAAATTGTAAATCAATTAGTAAAATTACGCTTTGGTTATTTCAGTGAAGAAAAACAGGCATGGCAAAACCACATTGATGTTATTTCACGATATGTGATAATAAATAAAATTCTGACACAAACGGATAAAGCAAGTACCATTCAGGAAATTTGCTCTATTTTAGAAAATCCTCAATACCCTGAATCTTTTTATAGGAGTGCCATCTGTGTCTTAGGAGAGATTGGACAGAGTAATTCTCAGTCTATTGCTGCTTTAAATAGAATTTTGAAAAACACCCAAAATAACGAAATTCGCCACCAAGCATTGATTATCTTAAATAAAATTCAATCTGAAAGACTTTCCACTATCGACGTATCAATAAAAACAACAACTATTCCTGTTCATCATAAGAAAACATCTAATTCACAAGATTTTGATAAAAATCAGCCTTTGATCGAATTATTATTAGATGAAAGCATTGATAATGCTACTCGCGAGAATGCTCTCTATCAGTTGAATAAAACCAACCCCAAAAATAGCCAAATTATCAATATTTTAGTAGAAGTAATTGATGAAAAAGCTAATAATATATCTCTTCGTTGGTTAGCATTGAAATTTTTAGGCGAAATTGATCTAGAAGATATTGCAGTTACAAGAATATCCATGAAAATCATAGAAAATTTTAAGAAAGAGGATGAAAGATTACTATTTAAAGCTGTGAGGAGTCTAAGAAAAAGCGTTCCAAATAACGATGGCAATACTGTAGATTTATTGCTATTTCTTTTAAATGAAACTAAAAACGAAGATCGACAATATACCATATTAGAAGTTTTAGGCAAAATTGGGCATGACAATCCTAAAGCTATCGCCACGTTGACTGGTATTCTAGCAACTACTAAAGATAAAAATATCCGTTTTAAGTGTGCTGATAGTCTAGGGAAAATAGATCCTGGGAACTGCCAAGCTGTAGATGTACTAATTAAAATTCTAGAAAATACCAAGCATCAATATACCTCATCTATCTCAATTTTACCTGATCTACATAAACAATTTGAGAATTTTTTGGAGAGTTCAACAGCATTGGATAGCTTAGGAAAAATTGGCAAGGGAAGTAAAAATGCTATTCATGCTTTAGTAAAGGTACTAGAAATCGCTAAAGCAGAATATGCTAGAAAAAGAGCTACTAAAAGTTTATTAAAGATCATTACTACTGATGAACATCGTCAAGAGGTAGTTTCTTTGCTTCAACCTCACCTGAACACTGAAACTTACGAAAATAACTTTGACTTATTTGAAGACTGCTATGCAGTTCTTTGGAACATTGCCCAAAACCTACCTTACCTCGACTTCTACCGGGTATGGCACGATTTAACCGAAAACCAAACCTGCCTTATTAACCTCGCCCAACTTCCCCAACTCCTGCAAGCCCAACTCACCGAAATCAACCTCGCCCAAACTTTCCAACTCCTCTGCATCGACACCAGCAAATTCATCGACTCCGATAACCCCGCCCTCGACATCTACGGACAATTCCTCGACAAAAACTTTCCCCAACATCCCAACCGCGAACCCGAAACCCTCCCCCAACTCAAATCCTACTGGAATCAACTCCGCCGCGACAGCGACAAACACCTCATCCTCATCTTTTACGAAGGCCCCACATCTCCCGCTACCCAAGGTTTGAACCCTAGTTTCCTCAATGCCCTTACCCGCTTCGACGGTACAATCTGTCTCATCGCAGATACGCCTCACCCACCCCTGCAAACCTTCTCGCCCCATGACTCGGATTTAGTTCAAAGTGTTGTAAATTGGCTCGAAAAAGTTCATTTAGAGTCCTAGGTTTTGACTGTCGTAAATCTAAGAAACCGGGTTTTTCGTAGTTTATGGGAGGTGTGGCGAAGTATACTCGAAAAAACCCAGTTTCTGGCCACGCGATTTGAGATAGAATATAGACAAGCCCTCAACATAACGAACAATGACTCTAGCTAACTATCAACTTTCTCTAAATTTTGAGCAAATTTTAGCCCTAGTCAAACAACTGCCTTATCCCGAAAAATTGCAGTTAAGTCAAGAACTGGAAAAAGAAGTATTAAATAGTAAATTAAGTGTTCTTTTGGAGTCCTTTAGAACCGATGAACTTTCTTTAGAAACTATCGCCCAAGAAGTAGAAGCAGTTAGAAGCGAAATTCATGCCACAAAAACCAACCATTAAAGTCATTATAGACACTAATCTTTGGATTAGCTTCTTAATTGGGAAAACATTAGCTAAGCTCAAAGAGTTAATGGTCGATCGAACTATCGAAGTTGTCTTGTGCGAACAAATTATCGAGGAAATCAATCTAGTAACTCAAAGACCAAAACTCCAAAAATATTTTTCCGCAACGAAAGTCCAAGAATTGCTTGAATTGTTGAGAATTATTGGTTTATGGATCGAAGTAACCTCGGAAGTCTCTATTTGTAGAGACGCTAAGGATAATTATTTGTTGGCTTTAGCGAAGGATAGTCAAGCTGATTTTTTGGTTACAGGAGATGCAGATTTACTGATTTTGGTAAATTTTGAAGGGACAAAAATTTTAAATTACAAAGATTTTTTAGACCAAATCGATTAATCCGAAAGCCCCACATCCCCCGCAAAGTAATGGAATTTGTAGTTTGCATCAATAACCAAGACTATTCAGCTTCCTTAGAAGTCCGCAAAATTTATCAGGTATTGCCCGACACTCAGGCTAATTCTCATCAAATGATTCGCGTGATTGATGAATCGGGAGAAGATTACTTATACCCAAGTCGTTATTTTATGCCAATTGAACTCTCTGAACCCGTCCAACAAACTCTTGTTGTTTCACACTAACCAAAGAAACCGGGTTTTTCGCAGATTCTACGAGGTGTGGCGAAGTACGATCGAAAAAACCCGGTTTCTGGGCACTACGTCCAGGCTAAACAAATTAATCTTCATTAATTGTCTGGCCGGAAGCGCAAGCAATTGACCGATCGCACTCTCTGAATTGTTTCAAAATCGCGATCGTTATGAACTAGAAAAAGTATGATTTTCCTCCGAAATGTAGGGGCAATTCATGAATTGCCCCTACATTTCGGGAATTGCCTAAGCAAGTCAGTCGAGAATTGAATTTGTCCGCTTAAATCCAGTAGGTTTCGCTTTTTACGGGTGCGAATTAATTCTTGTAAAGCAAAGTCAATCAGTTCTTTTTCTGTCTTGAAATTGGTTAAGCGAAAGGCTTCTTTAACCAACTCTTCGTTAAGTTCAACAGGGGTTTTCATGGTTAATCTTTCATCTCATTGTAATGATACTTACCAGCCACGATCGCAATTTCTTGATCCGTAACTTGAATCGTAATTACTGCCATAGCCTTTAAAAAAGTCTTAACGGGAAAACAATTTCTTGTTTTCACAGTCCTGGATGCAAGGAATCATTTTTTATATTATACCCAGATTCCCGACTTTTTCAAGAAGTCTGGAATCTACAAATGGTTAAATTGTCAAGGTGTTTAATAATTATGACTTACGCATTTCAATGTAATTCTGAGATGCTTCGTTTCGCTCAGCTATTCAGTGTAATGATACTTACAAGCCGCGTTGGGAAACCATCAACTTAGTAAGAAACCCGGTTTCTTTTCTCCCCACCCTAGCCTCAGAAACCGGGTTTCTTTCCACCCTATCTTGGGGAAGAATCAACTTAGTAATAAACCCGGTTTCTGGAATCAAAAAAACTAATTTCCCACCCTCCACAATTTGATTATTTTGTCATCACTCCCACTAGCTAAAACCTTACCATCTGGACTAAATGCTACAAAATTAACAGGACCAGAATGACCTGAGAGAGTGTTGATTTCCCTTCCCGTTGCGACTTCCCACAATTTGATGGTTTCGTCCCTACTCCCACTAGCTAAAACCTGACCATCTGGACTAAATGCTACAGACTCAACTAAAAAAGAATGACCAGAGAGAGTGTTGGTTTCCCTTCCCGTTTGTACCTCCCACAATTTGATGGTTTTCTCCCCACCACTGGCTAAAAATTTACCATCTGGACTAAATGCTACAGAATAAACAGGATGATAATGACCTGAGAGAGTGTTGATTTCCCTTCCCGTTTTCACCTCCCACAATTTGATGGTACTGTCATAACTCCCACTAGCTAAAACCTTACCATCTGGATTAAATGCTACAGACTTAACAGAACTAGAATGACCAGAGAGAGTGTTGATTTCCCTTCCCGTTTTTACCTCCCACAATTTGATGGTACTGTCATTACCCCCCCCATTAGCTAAAACCTTACCATCTGGACTAAATGCTGCAATCATCCAATCAGAATGACTTTTGAGAGAGTTGATTTCCCTTCCCGTTGCGACTGACCACAATTTGATTGTATTGTCATAACTCCCACTAGCTAAAACCTTACCATCTGGACTAAATGCTGCCCATCTAACCCTATCCCCATCAGAATAACCAGGGAGAGAGTTGATTTTCCTTCCCGTTTTCACCTCCCACAATTTGATGGTTCTGTCAGAACTCACACTGGCTAAAACCCTACCATCTGGACTAAATGCTACAGACTTAACAGACTCAGAATGACCTGAGAGGGTTTGAGCAAGGGAGATTTTTGTATATTTAATGAGTTGAATAGGTATTGTTTCAGAAGTCGGTGTTTCTATTGGAGTAGGTGTTGTTTCAGGAATTGGTGTT
>NZ_JAKJHX010000048.1:11047-36218 GCF_021648855.1 Tychonema litorale BBK16
AACCTAGGAGTATTTATTGGGGTTGGTGTTTCTGTTGGTTGATTGGTTGTCACAATAGTTTCAGGAGTCGGTGTTTCTATTGGAGTCGGTGTTGTTTTAGGAATTGGTGTTAACCTAGGAGTATTTATTGGGGTTGGTGTTTCTGTTGGTTGATTGGTTGTCACAACTGATGAAGGTTGACGTAAAGAAACAATTCCTAAACCTAATAAAGTAATACTTCCGACAACAATCAAACTGTTTCTAATCTGTTTCTTGGGGAATTGAGGAGGTGAAATCGGTACAGGATGAGGTACAGGATTTTGAGGTTGTTTTAAATTCTGTTCAATACGCTCTAATCGTTGTAAAATAACCTGATTATTTTGAGGGCGATCAGCCGCTAATCTAGCCATTAAATCATCAATCAAATCTAATAGTAAGGGGTTAATATTTTTCGTATATCCACGCCAATTTAAAACATCTCTCATCGGATCATAGATACTCGGATCAGAAGGATGTGTTCCTGTTAATAAATGGACAAAAGTTCTCCCCAACGCAAAAAAATCAGACGGTGCCACAGCTTGACCATGTTGTTGTTCAATGGGTGTATAACCTACGGAACTAATCCCCGTAACTTGTCCACCCTGTACTTTTTGATAATAAGTTTGCGTTTCTTCCCTAGCTGTGCCAAAATCAATTAACACCAATTCTCCATTATTTCGCATCATAATATTAGGCGGTTTAATATCCCGATGGAAATATCTTTTCTGGTGAATTTTATCTAAAATTAAAACAATTTCTCGTAACCATTTTAAAGCCTGAGTTTGATTCACCTTGCCATTATTATTTAACCATTGAATTAAATCAACACCCTCGACCTTTTCCATCACCAAACAATATAATTTTAACCCTGGTTTGGTGGTATATTCAAAATAACTTTCCGCTTGGGGAATCCCTCTGACACCTTGTTGACTTAATTCCTTTAAAACCTCATATTCCCGTTTAAATAATTCTATCGCCTTCGGTTGATTATTCCATTCGGGCTTTAATACCTTTAAAATCTTCGCGGAAAAGCCCTGAAAAACCTCATAAATATTGCCAAAACCACTATCATCACTTAACAAACGACTCACCCGAAATTGACCCTTTAACAACAATTGTGATCCACAACTTAAACAGTAAAGAGTGTTAGAATTGTTATTATCGGGGTGATCTGGTTGTTGACAGGCAGGATTGATACAGTAACAGGGTTTGGGTGACATAACTGGGAAGATCAATCAAGATGGAGGCGCTTAACTAAAATGATAACCCAGATATGAAATCGAATAATAGGACAAAGGTGAAATCGCTGAGTCTGACAAGACCTGTAATTCCTTCATCTGCTTCTCATCTACACCAGGCGGCGCATTTGTCAACAAACAACGCGCTTGCTGTGTCTTCGGAAAAGTCATTACATCTATAGCAATCCTAAATCATTTGTGAATTTCTGATTACCCACAAACCAAAGAAACCGGGTTTTTCGCAGTTTCTGGGAGGTGTGGCGAAGTATTCTGGAAAAATCCGGTTTCTCGCCACCCATCCACTATTCATGAAGGTGTTTCACATACCTATGTTTTCGCTACATAAGTCGATCGCACTTGCAACTCCTTCATCTGCTTCTCATCCACGCTAGACGGCGCATTCGCCAAAATACAACGCGCTTGCTGCGTCTTCGGAAACGCAATCACATCCCGAATCGACTCCTCACCAGCTAACAACATTACCAGGCGATCGACACCATAGGCAATTCCTCCATGGGGCGGGGTTCCATACTCAAACGCATCCAACAAAAAGCCAAACTTATTGTAAGCTTCCTCAGTCGATAAGCCGATCGCCTCAAACACCCTTTCCTGAACATCCCGCTGGTAAATCCGCAGAGAACCGCCACCGACTTCTGTGCCGTTTAATACCAAATCGTAAGCTTGAGCTCTCGCAGTCTTCAAATCGCCAATATCATCAGGATGCGGGGCTGTAAACGGGTGATGCAACGCTTCCAAACGCTTCTCGTCAGCATTCCATTCAAACATCGGGAAATCTGTCACCCACAGCAGATTCATCTTGTCTTTGTCAATCAATCCCAATTCGTTACCGACGCACAAACGCAATCTATCCAAAGTCTTATTGACAGTTGTGACATCGGCTGCTGCAAATAACAACAAATGACCAGGTTGCGCGCCCGTGCGATCGAGCAATTCCTGTTTTTGCGCTTCCGTCAAATTATCCTTAATTGCGCCGATCGTATCAATTTCGCCATTTTCCCGTACCCGGATATAAGCTAATCCTTTGGCCCCGGCTTCGCTGGCTTCCTTGAACAAATCGCCGCCCGGCTTAATTCGCACATTAGAAATCGCATCATTCCCGCCCGGAATTGGCAAAATTTTCACAATTCCGCCCGCAGCAACTGCACCGGAAAACACCTTAAATCCCGAATCTTTCATCAAATCGGAAACATCGACTAATTCCATACCGAAGCGAGTATCTGGTTTATCGCTACCATAACGATCCATCGCTTCGGCGTAAGTCAAACGCGGGAAAGGACAAGGCAATTCAACACCCTTCACAGTTTGGAAAATATTGCAAACTAAACCTTCGTTTAATTCGAGTATTTCTTCCAAAGACATGAAACTCATTTCCATGTCTAATTGTGTAAATTCTGGTTGTCTGTCAGCGCGCAAATCTTCATCGCGGAAGCAGCGCGCAACCTGATAATATCTGTCTAAACCCGAAACCATCAGCAATTGTTTGAACAATTGTGGTGACTGCGGCAAAGCGTACCATTCACCCAAATTGACGCGGCTGGGAACTAAATAATCTCTCGCACCTTCGGGAGTCGATCGCGTTAAAATCGGTGTTTCAACTTCAATAAAACCGCCAACGTCTTCGAGGTGGCGACGCATCGCTTTGATCACCTGGTGACGAAGCTGCAAATTACGACTCATGCGATCGCGCCGCAAGTCCAAATAGCGATATTTCAAACGCAAATCTTCTCGCACGCTTTCATTATCCGCCGTCGAAACCTGAAACGGTAACTGTTTGCGAACCGCATTCAACAATTCAATCTCATCGGCGTAAATTTCTACCTCACCCGTAGGCAATTTAGGGTTGAGAGAATCTGCGGGGCGGTTGGTGACTCTACCTGTAATTCTCACCACGTATTCGCCGCGCAAAGCCTCAGCCCCGTGATAGGAATCTGGGGTGCGTTCGGGATCGCTGACAATTTGTACGATACCCGATCGATCGCGCAAATCCAGAAAAATCACCCCGCCATGATCGCGGCGGCGATCCACCCATCCGTAGAGAGTGACAGTTTGTCCGATGTGTTCGCTTCGTAGTTCGCCGCAGTAGTAACTTCTCATGGTTGGGGGTTTGTGGACTAAAAATAAGGCTTTTTGATTATAGCGCTGTAGGGACACGGCACTGCCGTCTCCTAATTTCTAAATTCAGACACGGCAATGCCGTTTCCCTACCCCAAAATAACATTGTAGGGAAACGGCACTGCCGTGTACTGGTTTCGGTTAATATTCAGCGAGATTGATACAAAATGTGAGTTTAATGCTTCTTGTCAAAAAACTTGGTTAACGCATTCCATGCAGACTTAGCGGTTTCTGTCAAGCGAGTGCCGATCGACTCAATTTCCCCAACCACAACGTGCCAATTTTTTTCAGATTCCCTCTGAATTTGGTCAACTGCTTGTTCAATGCGATCGCGTTCGATAAACTTATTTTGTTCTACCGCTTCTCGCGCTTGGCGAACCGCTTTCAAATAAGCCTCGCGACTGACTTCGCCAGCCTCTTGCACCTGTGATTGCGCGCGAGTTTTAATCGCATCAACTACCAGCCAATTTTTCTCCGCTTCCTTTTGAATCAGCCCCACCGCATCGGTCATTCTTTCTTTGGCGTGAGTCTTGTTTTTGGCGAGGGCTAACTGCGCTTTCTGCACAGCTTTCAAGTAAGCTTCACGGGTGAGATCGCCCGCTGCTTGTACTTCTGCTGCTGCCCGTTTTTTAATGGCTTCAAATAATATGGCTGTTTCGGCGATCGTCTCTTCTGTAGCATCAGGCATCTCCCTTTTGACGATCGCAGTCGTTTCGGGAGTTACATCTATAATTGTTTCTTCGGTCATATTTGGATCTGTCATATCAATCATCTCCTGATTATCAAAGGTTTTGAAAAAAGTCCACTGTCTTTAGACAGATTTTTTTGTCTTTAGCGCCCAAATCTATTTTGGCGATCGCTTGTTTACATTGTACTATTTATAGAATCAAAGCTCATGTGTAGAATACCGCCAATTAATTGGTACGGTTTAGCACACTTTAGTTATTGGGGAATTAGTTATTGGGGAATTAGTTATTGGGAATTAGTTATTGGGAATTGGGAATTGGGAATTAGTTATTGGGAATTGGGAATTAGTTATTGGGAATAGTCAACAGTCAACAATCATTTAGTTTTATGCTACAAGATCCTAATTTCCGAGTTCCGATCGCCATTAGTTTCGGTGCAGTTGCTGGCGCTTTGAGCCGCTACTATATCACATTATGGTTTGCCAGTCGTTTCGGTACCGCTTTTCCCTACGGAACTTTTTTTATTAACATTACTGGTTGCTTGGCTATGGGATTTTTTATTACCCTAGTATCGGAACGAGTAGTGATAATTCCTCTAGAAGTTCGGTTAATGGTAACAACTGGGTTTTTGGGCGCTTATACCACTTTTTCTACTTACGGTTTAGAGGCGAATGCTTTATGGCGCGATCGATCTTACAGCGTGGCCATTTTTTACTGGGCCGGCAGTGCCATACTAGGAGTAATTGCCGTTGAGTTAGGTGTCATTCTAGCGCGATCGGGCAAATAGATCAAAAACATAATGGTAAAAAATTAGGTTTCTAGGAGACATCTTGGTTGTGGTGCTCAAGCATAACAAAATCAATAGGGTTTTTCACACCCGATCGCCAGTCTGATCACTGTAACTATTCGTGTCAATAGGCTATAGACTGGATTCAGGAACGCGCGCAGCACAGGTTTAGGAGGGTCGTCAGTGACAGAAAGCAATTATCAATTATCTTCGCTACCGACCTACGCGCGAAAAGAATTGCGGGAATTAGTCCGATCGCAATTAAAGGCCCTACTGGAACAAGGAGACTTTAAAGGAGCAAAAGCGATTTTGCAGCCAGTGCAGGAAGCTGACATCGCTGAAGCCATTGAAGGGCTACCAGAAACCATGCAGGTAATAGCCTTTCGCTTACTTGCCAAAGACGAAGCGATCGGAGTTTATGAATATCTCGACTCCAGTGTTCAGCAGTCTCTCTGTGAAAAATTCAAACGCCAAGAAGTCATTGACATTGTAGACAAAATGTCCCCGGACGATCGCGCTAAACTGTTTGACGAACTGCCGGCAGTATTAGTCCGCCGCCTTTTGGGTGAATTGAGCTCGACGGAACGCGAAGCTACGGCTCAACTATTGGGTTACGAAGCCAGTACCGCTGGTCGGATCATGACCCCAGAATACATTTCTCTCAAAGAAAGCTTTACCGTTGCTCAAGCTTTAGACAGAATCCGCTCTTTGGCTAGGACTACCGAAACCATTTATTCTCTTTACGTTACCGATGCCGCCCGCAGCTTAACAGGCATTTTATCCTTACGGGATTTGGTCACTTCGCCCCTGGACAAAACAGTCGGTGAAATTATGACTCGCGAGGTAGTTTCAGTTCAAACTGGTACTGACCAAGAAGAAGTAGCTAGGCTGATTCAGCGTTACGATTTTTTGGCAGTGCCTGTAGTAGACCGCGAACAGCGTCTCGTTGGTATCATTACAGTTGACGATGCGATCGACATTTTAGAACAAGAAGCCGCCAAAGATATCTATGCCTTGGGCGGTGTCCAGTCCGGCGGTGACAATTATTTTCAGACCGATTTAATCACCGTTGCTCGCAAAAGGGTTGTCTGGCTATTTGTACTGCTCTTAACCAATACTGTCACGGGATCAATTATTAGAGCTCAAGAAGATCTTTTGCAGCAAGTGGTAGCTTTAGCAGCCTTTATTCCATTGCTGACGGGTACGGGAGGTAATGTGGGAGCTCAGTCCTCAACGGTGGTAATTCGGGGCTTGAACACCGATGAAATTACAGCAATGGGCCCCATGAAGATAATTGTGCGTGAGGGGATGGCGGGAGCGCTGCTAGGAGCTATATTGGGGACGGTAGCAACTGCTTGGGCTTATATTCTACAAGGGAATTTAGCAGTGGCGATCGCAGTTGGGGTGAGTTTATTGGCGATCGCAATTTTAGCTTCTATCGCCGGTTCAGCTTTGCCATTCTTATTTCGTTCTTTGGGTTTAGACCCCGCCTTAATGTCCGCACCCTTTATCACTACCGCAGTTGATGTCCTCGGTGTCTTAATTTATTTCTCTTTAGCTCGATTAATTTTGCAGATTTAATATATTTAAGTAAATTTGCAGACATAAAAAACTCATACTAATTCTTAATTATGCCCTCATCTAATTCAAAAACTACAATCCAAAATCCCAAATTGACCAATTTGTCAGAAATTGCTGAATTGGTTTTCCTGGCTGCATCTGGGGTGGGATTAGCTGCTAGTTTGGTTTTCCAGCAGAGCATTTATGCCCAAGTGCCGATCGCCATTTCGCTGCTATTGAATTTTGTGAATCGCCAAAAGTTGCACCGACAACTCAGAACAACTACAGCCTCCACGTTCGATCGCCTAAATCAACAAAGCGCAACGACCACAAATGCGATCGAGCAATTACAAATTACCGTAAAATCTTTAGACCAAACCGTCCCCCAAACCACTCCCGAAAATCTCAATGTTCAGTCAGGAGAAAACGTACACTCTCTAATTTCAGCCGTCGAAAATATCCGTCAACGGCTCATAATTCTAGAAAAAACCATGAAAATGAATCAAAGCGAGATTGAGCTGACGAGCCGCCAATTCAAGCAGCGTCCAGAGTTAGCACAAATCGAAACTTTGACAACAATCATGATTGACCTACAGCAGTTTGTCAACGAACTACCACAGTGGGGAAGTTTGCAACAACGCCAACTAACAGAACTTCAGCAAAAAGTAGAAAATGCTTTGAGTGAAGTATCTCAAGAAATTGCTACTATTCCTAACCGAGTTCAAGAAGCTCTAGGCGATCGCGCCGAAATCAACCAAACTTCGGGTTCGGCTTTGAATACCCAGATTACTAAAAATCAAAATGAAAAAATTCGACAGAAGCATCCCAGAGCTTATGTCAAATGGAGTCCAGAAGAAGATAACAAGTTGAAAAATGAATATGCTAGCGGTAAACAAATTAGTGAATTAGCCAAACAATTTCAGAGACAATCTAGTGCCATTCGTTTGCGATTGCAAAAATTAGGATTAATTCAATAATGGGAATTGGGAATTGGGAATTGGGAATTGGGAATTGGAGTTTAGACTAAGCAAGTCAAAAAGTGCGATCGCCCAAAGACTGGCAAACGTCCATACAAGAACGGCAATGGTCGCTGGCGATCAGCTATGAGGCTCAACCATAAGAGCGGTACCAGCGACCGTTGACGTTCTCTTTGAGGTTGCGGATTTGGAGTTTAGACTAAGCACAAATTGGTATCGGTCAAGGATATAGTACGATCGCACTGATATCTGAAAGTAGTGGCAGTTGGGCATTGCCGTTAAGACACGAACGTATAACCAGTGACGTTTCCCTAATATCAAGGAGTAAATTTTATGAAGGTATATTATCCAAAACCTGATGTTAATAATTATGATACAATTTTGGCACTAAATGAAGAGGATGAAATCCTTCTACTGCATTTTCTGGGAGACCTTCATTGGTATGAGGTTCCCGAAGTTTGGCAGCCCATTCCTGCTGAAGTTTATAGTAAAGGAAAACCTGGTGATTTCCCAGCTATTGTAGGATTTCATTTGACATTAAGCGAAAGAGCCTTGAGGATTCTACAGCCAATTATGGGTGAAAGTGTGGAATTATTGCCAGTAGTATGTACCACTGGCGAGCAGTATTTTGCAATCAGAGTATTAGATGTGGTAGACTGCCTGGATTATTCACGGGCCTTAGTGCGGAGATATCCGAATAGCGACCGTGTGATGGTAATAGATTCTTTTGCTTTTAAAGACGGGTGTATAAGTGATAGAAATATTTTTAGACTTCCTGAATTAAATCGAGCGCTCGTTTCACAAGCTTTTAAGGATTGCGTTGAAAATAATGGCTTAGAGGGTCTAATATTCAAACAAGTTACTTGAGTCGTGGCTGATTTCCACTCGGGCTACCACTAATGGATGGTGAAAAAATGCAGCTCAAATTTTTTGATTTTAGTTTTTTAGAAACAGAACTGGAATTCATACCTTCTTTTCATACACTCGCCTTTGCAGCTTCTATTTGCGAAAGGTTACTTCCAAACTACAACGCATTCTCAAAGAACGAAAATTTTGGCAATTTTTATGTTCTGAGGCAAGCATTGGATGAAATTTGGCAATTTCTACAAAACAATTCAGTAGATAGAACCAGATTTTCTCAATTAATATATGATTGCGACAGCGATCTAATAATTCCCCACGCAGATGACTTTGGTGCTGGATATGCTTTAGAAGCGCAGGAAGCAGCTTTTGCCTTGTGCAATACTCTCGAAGCTTGTCTTAATCCAACACCGGAAGCTATTCTAAAAGTAGCTGAGCACGCTACAAATACGATTGATGCCTTTATCAATTTCGATGAAACTTTCAGCCTACTGCAATCGCAAGATATGACAAAATATAAGCAGGCAATTGCTAGCCACCCCCTTGCAGTTCGAGAAATGGCAAAACAAACAGAGGATTTACGACGATTAAAAGAGATAGAGATTTTAGATCGAGAAATTTTGGGGTGGCTGCGTACTTCTTCTTACAATGGTGGTCGAAGTTTAATTGATTTATCATGAGTCGTCATTTTTTTTTACTCGATACTTTAGAATTGGAGTTTAGACTAAGCACAAATTGGTATCGGTCAAGGATATAGTACGATCGCACTGATACCTGAAAGTAGTGGCAGTTGGGCATTGCCGTTAAGACACGAACGTATAACCAGTTGGGACAACCCGATTGGTAAAGGCGCTCAACAATTGGCACAAGTCTGTGAATATCTTCAGCATAGACTGATCGCTTTATTTGACAGCGAATATGGGTGTGCACCTCTGGTGAAAGCCACCGCTGCGGTCGCTGCTGATAAACTAATGCGTATTCGTTCCAATCGTTGCTTATGGTCAGCACCCCCAGCCTATAGTGGTAGAGGACGGCCCAAAATTCACGGTCAACAGTTTAGACTCAACGACTCTCAAAGCTGGTGGTCACCAGAACAAACTCTGGAATCTGTGGACCCCAAACTCGGAAAAATCCGGTTAAGAAAATGGGATGACTTGCATTTTCGAGGTAGTCCCAAACATCCAATGACTCTGATTTTAGTCGAACGTTTAGAAACTGTAACGGGTCGATTAAACAGTCAACCTTTATGGTTAGTGTGGGTGGGTCTCCAAATGCCATCTCTGGCTGAAATTTGGCAACTATATCTGCGCCGTTTTGCTCTGGAACATTGGTATCGGTTAGCAAAACAAACTTTACATTGGACTGTGCCGAAGTTGAGTACCCCAGAACAGTGCGAACGATGGAGCGATTTGATGCCTTTGCTAACTTGGCAATTATGGTTAGCTAAAGATGTCGTCACAGAAATTCGTCTTCCCTGGCAAAAGTCTCTGACTGAATTGACGCCGGGAAGGGTTGTACAATCAATGCTTCCACTTTTAATCAAGATTGGAAGTCCGGCTGTTTCTCCCAAACGGCGAGGAAATTCAGATGGATGGCAAACGGGGAAACCTCGTACTCGAAGATGTCGCTATCAATAGGTCAAAAAGGGTAAAGGTCGGTTCCAAAACTCGTCAAAATCCATTAATTAACCTTGTGAGTTCTCTCTAAATTCGCCACAATTTTCACTCAGCGTTAGCTGAGTAAATTTGTGCTTAGTCTAAACTCCAATTGGGAATTGGGAATTGGGAATTGGGAATTGGGAATTGGGCATCGGGCATCGGGAATTGGGAATTGGGCATTAGCACAAGCTAATTCGCCATTCCCCATTCGCCATTCCCAATAACAAAACGATCGCCTTTTTTACAAAAAAGCGATCGTCTTGCTTATTTATTCACCACGGGCTAACAAAAGCCCACTAATATCGTTTCCGATTGCATCGGTATTATTTAAACAGTCAACAGTCAACTGTCAACCTAAAAATCTTGTGGCAACAAAGAACTTAAACGTTCCAACAAAGGATCGGATTCCCGACGAGGAGAAACCTCAACATCATCCGCTACATTCTCATTCGCCACATTCTCATTCGCCACATTCTCATCTGCTACAGACTCAGACTTAATCGCATTAGGCTCTACTACTTTGGCAACTTGAACAAAAGAAACTTGAGAAAACTGACTATTCACACTCCCCTGCAACTGCGACAACTGCGCGCTGAGTTGATTTAGGTTGTGTTCCAGTCCTTTCAAACGGCTTAATTCCTCAGTAGAAACATTGTGCTCGAACTCACCAAATTTGACCGTAAGTTCAGCAATACGCTGTTCCAATCGCTGAAAACTGAGCGTAGAAGCCGCAGACTCAGACACAGATGCAGACCCAGACTCAGAAACAGACAAAAACTGCCACAAAGCTTGCTTGCAGAGATTACTAAAAGTCTGATACTTCGTCAAAGTCAGCTCTTTTTCAATAGCAGCCAACAACGTCTGATCCGCAGCATCTTCGGTAAATGCCACCGAGAAATTCGCCTTATTTTTTGCCCACAATGCCATAGGTTCAAGCCTTAATGCGTTACTTAATCGTGGCTAGCTGAGCCTCAGCATAGATATACTGTCCCAAAGCATTTGCTTTCCGAGAAGGCTGAGCCAAGTGAGCCTTGAGATTAGCTTCCTTCAGCAAAGGTTGCAGCACTTCCCAGAAAAACTCACCGCCTCCACCAGTCAGAACCACATCCGTCACTCGTTCTGGTAGCCACTGTAGCAAACGTTCGGACAGTTCATTCGCGAAACTCTCCCGCAAATCCTTAATAATCGGATCTAAATCAGTTGGCTTCGCAGCTCCTCTAGGACGGTAGAAGCGCTGACCTTCCGGCTTGTTAACCGCTTCGAGCAAAGATAGAGACTGAGCATCAGCTCCTGGAATCTTAGACGCGACTTGTTCGTAGAACTTGTTCATCGCGAAAGAATCACTCTTAGAAGCAGCCCGCGCAAACCGGAAACGATCGACCATCAACAAATCGCTAGTCTGGTGTCCGATATCCACAACTGCCACAGACAGTTCAGGTAACTCCGGTGAAAACTCTTTGTTGTCTTGAGCTTCGCACCAAATCAGGCTGCCGAAGCCTTCCGGCATCACCCAAACATGGCTGATATTAATCTCGACGCGCTCGCCTCGGTAAACCAGAAGGTGTGGAGAGCGAAGTTGGCTGACTATTTCTTCCTTTTCCTTCTCAAACTGATCCTGAGAATAAAACGGCAAACCTAGCACAACGGCTATATCACCTTTCATCTGGAAATATCCAGCACACGAAAAAACCTTAACTAAAGCATCCACTACTTTAGACTGGTCAGCACCGCCAAGATTAGCGCCAAAATCCGCTGCCAGTTGGCCTATAGCGTAACCCTTGCCCTGGTACTCCAGCCACATATCCAACAAAGGGTCTGTTGCCTTCGACTCAAAACTGCCGCCCCGCACCTTTTCCACTGGCATAGTAGCCACGTTGGCAGGGATAAAAATAACACCATTGGGGTTGCGACTCACGCAAGCTTTAGTTGCGGTTCGACCCAAATCAGCACTAATGATCGATTTATGAGAACCAATCTTAGTCTGTTGCGTCAGCATAGCCGAATTAGGAACAAGCTGTCTAGTTGTCATAAAAAAACTCGGTAAGTGGGAAACTGAGCAGCTTTAGCCCTGAAAGGGAAGCGATACGAGCGGTTTTCACCGCTTTGAATAACTTGTTTTATTACACGGGAGTTGCTGGATTTGGTGTGCTTTTGTGATGCACTTTCAATGGGACAGTTACCATTTCAAATTTCACAACCCTGTACGCATAATGGTTCGGCTCAATTGATGAGCCTCCCATTTCTGGGATTAATGTTAGCTTCTACCTGTTATCAGAGCTGATTGAGCTTGTAACACTGTAAAGAGTGACCTTAGAGCATTGCTTTTACGTGCGAGAGCGTCTAAAGACCATGGTGACTTGCACCTGCTCCCTTGACACTACCACGCTTAAAAACAGTGGGTTTTGCAACAATTTTTCTAACTTTACCTAGATTGGGCATTCAAATCAGCACCAAACATTATATTCGGGACGATCGCCTTTAGTAAATTTTATATTTTAGATTTTAGATTCTAGGGCTTATTCCACGGATTCGTCTGGGGGGTCTCATACCCGATCAGCTTGATTGTCAGTTTTTTTTTCGATCGCCTCCACCGTACCCTGTTGCCTGAGAGTGCATTGTTAAGTTACATTTAGTTAAGATTCTGAGTGTTAAGTTTGCTCCCACTCCTTCGACACCGCGATCTTATCTGACTTGTCCACAATTCGAGGCCCTCATATTTATGAAAATTTCTTGGCGAACTATACTACTTTGGACTCTACCCGCCTTAGTCATCGGCTTCTTCCTATGGCAAGGAGCCTTTGCACCATCCCCGGCAGAAATGACTAAGAACACGGCCAGCACCCGC
The DNA here is from genome assembly GCF_021648855.1 of Tychonema litorale BBK16. Classification (GTDB taxonomy): domain Bacteria; phylum Cyanobacteriota; class Cyanobacteriia; order Cyanobacteriales; family Microcoleaceae; genus Microcoleus. The sequence continues at coordinate 23,811 of NZ_JAKJHX010000048.1, forward strand.
CTCAGCTACGGTCGATTCTTAGATTACTTAAACGCCGGTCGAGTCACCAGCGTTGACCTTTATGACGGAGGTCGGACAGCGATTGTCGAAGCAGTCGATCCCGAACTGGACAATCACACACAACGGTGGCGAGTAGATTTACCCTCCAATGCTCCAGAACTGATTTCTCGACTCAGAGCCTCCAAAATCAGCTTCGACACTCACCCGCTGCGTAATGACGGGGCTGTATGGGGACTCTTGGGTAATCTGGTTTTTCCCCTGCTGTTAGTGGGAGGGCTGTTTTTCCTCTTCCGTCGCAACGGCAACGTTCCCGGCGGCCCTGGTCAAGCGATGAATTTTGGCAAGTCCAAAGCTCGCTTTCAAATGGATGCCAAGACAGGCGTGTTGTTCGACGATGTAGCAGGCGTTGAAGAAGCAAAAGAAGAACTCTCTGAAGTTGTGACATTCCTCAAAAAACCAGAACGTTTTACCGCAATTGGCGCGAAGATTCCTAAAGGTGTGCTGCTAGTTGGCCCTCCCGGAACTGGTAAAACTATGTTGGCAAAGGCGATCGCAGGTGAAGCTGGCGTGCCTTTCTTCAGCATCTCCGGTTCGGAATTTGTGGAAATGTTTGTCGGTGTCGGTGCTTCCCGCGTCCGAGATTTGTTTAAGAAAGCCAAGGAAAATGCTCCTTGTATCATCTTTATCGATGAAATTGATGCAGTGGGCCGCCAACGGGGTTCAGGTATCGGCGGCGGCAATGATGAGCGCGAACAAACTCTCAATCAGTTGCTGACGGAAATGGATGGTTTTGAGGGCAATACTGGGATTATCATTATTGCGGCCACAAACCGTCCTGATGTGCTTGACTCTGCTTTGCTGCGGCCGGGCCGTTTTGACCGCCAAGTGAGCGTTGATACGCCGGATATTAAGGGCAGATTAGAGATTTTGGGAGTACACGCGCGCAACAAAAAACTGGGTGCTGATATTTCTTTGGATGCGATCGCCCGTCGGACTCCTGGTTTTACTGGTGCTGATTTGGCCAACTTGCTGAATGAGGCTGCCATTTTAACCGCCCGTCGCCGGAAAGAAGCGATTACGATGCTGGAAATTGACGATGCAGTCGATCGCGTTGTCGCAGGTATGGAAGGCACTCCCTTGGTGGATAGCAAGAGCAAACGCTTGATTGCTTATCATGAAATCGGTCATGCGATCGTTGGTACAATCATTCAAGCTCACGATCCGGTACAAAAAGTTACGTTAGTTCCTCGCGGACAAGCTCGTGGTTTAACTTGGTTTATGCCTAGCGAAGATCAAGGTTTGATTTCGCGATCGCAAATTTTGGCACGGATCAGCGGTGCTTTGGGTGGCCGCGCCGCCGAAGAAGTCGTGTTTGGGGATGCCGAAGTGACGACTGGTGCGGGTAATGACTTGCAGCAAGTCAGCGGTATGGCGCGCCAAATGGTGACTCGCTACGGGATGTCAGACTTGGGCCCGATCGCCTTGGAAGCGCAACAAAGCGAAATTTTCCTGGGCCGCGATTACACAGCGCGATCGGAGTATTCCGAAGAAATTGCCTCTCGGATTGACGGACAAGTGCGATCGATTGTGGATCATTGCTACAATGACGCGCGCCGCATTATTCGGGAAAATCGCACAGTAATCGATCGCCTAGTTGATTTGTTGATTGAAAAAGAAACCATCAACGGTGAAGAATTGCGGCAAATTATCGCTGAATACACCTTTGTTCCTGAAAAAGAGCAATACGTTCCTCAGCTTTAAAAAGTCAGGCAAATATTGAAGGCGAATAGAATTCGCTTTTGACCTCAAATTCGGATGTGGCGAAGCGCCCGTCACCGAATTCGAGGTCAAACTACACAAACCAAGTCCGCCTGCGCTGACTCAAGAAATTCAACCCGCGAAAGCGGGTTTTGTGTTTTAAATGAAGTAGGGTAGAGCGATAGCGAAACCCAACACCTGATATTAAATAAAGAGTTGGGTTGAGGCTTTGCGAAACCCAACCTACATATTTTAGATTTACATACATTATGTGTATTAATTCCACAGGGGACTCGCAACTTCTCGACACCTGCGAAACATTAGTAGCAGAGCAAAAAAATAAAATCTGGCAACTCGAAGAGGATTTACAGCACCAGAAAGAATTGTGCGTAAATTTACGGGCACAACTCAATGCAGTCGAAAATACTGATGATTCAGCTTCAGCAACTGAAGTTGAACTCACCGAGGAGCGAATTGAGTTAATCGCATCTCTCACAAAAAAATACGAAATTTACCGAATTCTGATCAAAAACTATCCGAACGGCTTGATACTTTTGTTCGATCAAAATTTGCGCTACATTCTGGTTGATGGTCAAGGTTTAGCAGTCCTTGGTTTATCAAAAGAACAGTTAGAAGGCAAAACGTTGTGGGAAATAGCACCACCGGAAGATTTGCAATCTCTTGAATCAAAATATCGCGGTGCTTTGGCAGGAAAAGAGTATAATTTTGAATATAAATACACCAATCGCATTTATTTTACAACTATTGTACCAGTCAGAAATGACCTAAAAGAAATCATTGCTGGCATGGTTGTTATTCAAGATATCACAGAGCAAAAGCAGGCAGAAATAGCGTTACAACTAATTAAAAATGATCTAAAAATTAAATATGAAAAACGTAGTGCGGACTTGAAAACTGCCAATCAACAGTTGCGAGAAGAAATTATTGACCGCTGGCGCACAGAAGAAGCTCTGAGAGAGAGTCAAGAACAGCTAGAATTGTTTTTTTCTCAATCTTTAGATGGCTTTTTCTTTATGATGCTGGAGGAATCTGTGCAGTGGGAGAATACAGTTGATCAAGAAAAAGTATTAGATTATATATTTGCTAACGGGCGGATAACGAAGGCAAATGATGCTTTGATAGCTCAATATGGAGCTACAAGGCAAGAGTTTATTGGTCTGACACTGAACATTTTATCTTCCCACAATTTGGCTGGTGGAAGAGATGTCGTCAGGAAATTGTTTGAGGCTGGTAGAATTCACATTGAATGTGATAATCACAAGTTTGATGGGACTACTATTTGGGTGGAAGGCAACTATATTTGCATTTACGACAGTCGTGGTAGAATAGTCGGATATTTTGGTGTGCAGCGCGATATTAGCGGACGAAAAAAAGCAGAAGCAGCACTTACAGAAAGCGAAGAAAGATTCCGACAGCTAGCAGAAAATATCGAAAGTGTGTTTTGGACGATCGATTTTCAACAGGACAAACTGATTTATATCAGTCCTGCTTACGAGAAGATTTGGGACAGAACCCGCGCTGATTTGTATGCTTTCCGCCAATCTTTTACAGATTTTGTTCATCCAGAAGACAGAGATGAGGTGCGGGCTGCTTTTTCTCGACTAATTTTATGCGAAAATGACAATGATAACGACAACGAAATAGAGTATCGAATTGTTAGGCCAGATGGCGAAATTCGCTGGATTCGCGATCGGGCTTTTCCGATTAAAAATTTAACTGGTGAAATCTACCGTATAGTTGGCATTGCAGAAGATATCAGCGAGCGAAAACGAGGACAAAAAGAACTACAAGATGCCAAGCAAATGTATCAGCAAATCCTTGATGCTATTACAGATTTTATACTGGTAAAAGGGCCAGAATCTCGCATTGTCTGGGCAAACAAAGCTTTTCGTGACTATTACCAAATGGAGAATTCGGAACTGCTCGGTATCATTGACGCTGAATTTCAAGAACCCAATTATACTCAGCAATATATCCTAGACGATGCTAGTGTGTTCAACACAGGGCAAGTTCGGCAAATATTAGAAGAACCTAATAAAAAATATGACGGAAAAACTTACTATTTTGACACAATTAAATCGCCGATTTTTGATACAGAAGGTCAAGTGGTGATGACTGTCGGAGTTTCCCGAAATACGACGGAACGCAAACAGGCTGAAAAAGCTCTTCGCGAAAGTGAAGAACGCTTCCGTCAGCTAGCAGAAAATATTCAAGACTCATTCTGGCTAGTTTCTATTGAATTGACCGATTTTTTGTATCTGAGTCCAGCTTACGAACAAATATGGGGGCGGACTCGCGAAGAATTTTACGCCAATAACTGCAACTGGATAGATTGGGTGTATCCTGAAGACAGATACCTGTTGCTGGATGCGCTGCGGCAAGTTTTGCAAGGTGAATCCACTAGCACTGAATATAGGATTTTATGGCCAGATGGCACAATTCGTTGGGTGTGCGATCGAGCTTTTCCGATTTATGATGAATTGGGGAAAGTTTACCGCATCGCGGGTATTTGTGAAGATATTAGCGATCGCAAATTGGCAGAATCTCGCCTCCAAGCAGCACTCCGGGAAAAAGAAGTGTTGCTTAAGGAGATTCACCACCGAGTTAAAAATAATATGCAAGTAATTTCTAGCTTGCTACAACTTCAAACTCAATATATTGAGGATGAAGCGACGCTATCTTTATTTGAAGAAAGCCAGACTCGAATTCATTCAATGGCTTTGATTCATGAACAACTATATCAATCTGATAGTCTCGCTCGGATAGACATTAAAACTTACGTCGAAAATTTGGTTGCTAATTTATTTCAATCTTTTGGTTGCTGCAATAATTTTATTGAATTTAATGTCAATATCGATCCAATCTTTTTGAATATAGAAACAGCCATTCCTTGCGGATTAATTATTAATGAGCTGGTTTCAAATTCTTTGAAATATGCTTTTCCCCCAGGTGTGAAAGGTGAAATTAAAATTGATTTTCATCAAATGCGATTTGAGCAATTGCACTTAAGTATTCAAGATAATGGCAGTGGCTTTCCAGTGGATTTTGATGTGGAAAATACCGAGACATTAGGAGTGAGATTGGTTAAGATGTTAGCTGAGCAATTAGATGGAAAAATTACGATTAACACTCACCCTGGAACTTGCTATGATCTAATTTTTAAAGAGTTAAAGTACCGCCGACGAATTTAAAAAAAGATGAATAATATCAATTCCGGTTGCACCGGAATGATGAGGAGACGGCAGTGCCGTGTCCCTACCGCAAATAATACCGTAGGGACACGACACTGTCGTGTCCTAATTTCTAATAATTCCGATGCTAAAAGAAGTCAGGGAGATATTGAAGCTAGATTAAGAGACGGATTTTTGTTGACTGGGAATCATTACTAGGGCCCAATAGGGAACTGCTGCGGGATCGACATCTGCGATCGCCCGAATTACCTGATTTGGCATTGTAGCGCGTTCGATATACAAAGCTCGATCGAACTGTCCCAACTCAATCAACACATCCCGAACCTTGGCGAAATGTCGGCCTAGCTTAATGATCACAGCAGCATCAGCAACCGCCAAGCGATCGCGCAAAACCTCAGCCTCCAACGTTGCAGGCATAATACTCAACACATCATTACGATAAGTTAGTGGCACTCCCAACGCACTCGCACTCGCCATTGTCGAAGAAATTCCCGGCACTACTTCCGTGGTAAATTTTCCCGACAAACGGTTGAATAGATACATAAAAGTGCCGTAGAGAAAAGGTTCGCCCTCACAAAGCACAGCCACATCTCGTCCCTCGCCCAGATGGGCGGCAATTTTCTCGGCCGCAATATCATAATAAGGTTGAGACGATCGCGTTGGACTAAAAGGCAACGGCATCGGAATCTCAATTTGTTCTGGGCGCAGGTAATCCGCCACAATCGATCGCGCCAACACCTTACCATTTTCCATCGCCGGATAAGCAATCACAGGCACCGATCGCAAAATCCGATAAGCTTTCAAAGTGATCAATTCTGGATCGCCAGGGCCAATACCCAAACCGTACAATTTACCAGTAGTCTTAGTCATAATTCGTCCTTTTTCGCTAACGCATTCACCGCCGCCGTTGCCATTGCACTGCCGCCGCGCCGCCCGTGCACCACGATAAATGGCACTCCCCGACTGTTCGCAGCGAGTTCCGCTTTAGATTCGGCCGCCCCCACAAATCCTACCGGGAAACCCAGAATTAAAGCCGGTTTCGGAGCTCCATCATCCAACATTTCCAGCAGTCGGAACAAAGCAGTCGGGGCATTGCCGATCGCCACTACTGCACCTTCCAAATCATTTAGCCACAAATCAAGGGCTGCGGCCGATCGAGTATTACCAATTTTTAGCGCTAATTCGGGGACTTGGGGATGCCAGAGGGTGCAAATGACTGAATTGTCGGCGGGAAGACGTTTGCGAGTGATACCTTCGGCTACCATCCGGGAATCGCACAGGATAGGCGCGCCGGCGACGAGGGCGTTGTATCCAGCGGTGGCGGCACCGGGGGAAGCTGCTAAATCTGTGACAATATCGATCATTCCGCAACTGTGGATTAATCGCACTGCGACGGATTCTAAGTCTGGTGGTAAGTTCGATAAATCTGCTTCGGCGCGAATTGTGGCGAAGGATTTGGTGTAGATTTCTGTTCCGTCTCGGATGTAGTCAAGCATTAAAATAATTGGTAATTGGGAATTGTTTACCTATAGCAGTCGCGAAGGCTATACGGTCACTGAGCGTAGTCGAAGTGTAGTCTAAAAATGACACAACGACTGCGTTTATCCTGAGCCCTTCGACTACACTCAGGGTAAACGCAGCCGTTGGGCTCAGTGACCATCCATGCGATACACGTTTTTTGGACTTTTCTGATTAATGTAGATTGTTTGGCTGGTCTTTTATTTGTGTGCGAGTCCCAATGCAGAATGACAGCGTTCCCAATAAATTTTAGAAGCGCGATCGCCCTGATTCTGATGCCAACACTCTGCAAACAGCCGCCCCGCTTCAGCAAACTTCCCTTCGGAGTAAATCGCCAAACCTTCCGCAAACAATTCCAGCGTGGCTAACTTGCCATCTTTAATTGCTGGCGGATCTGCATCAAACACCTCATAAACCGTCACCGCTTCGGATTTTCCCTTGACTTTTACCGTGTCGAGGCTGCGGATTGCGTACTTAGATGGATTTTCTAAACGCGAGTAAGTTTCCTGGGTGATTAACAGCGACACCCCATAATTTTTCGTCAATCCTTCCACGCGAGAAGCTAAATTCACCGCATCGCTGATTACAGTTCCGTCCATGCGATTTGGTCCTCCCACCGTTCCCAGCATCAAAGAACCCGTATTAATCCCAATTCCAATCTTAATCGGTGCATAGCCAGAAGTAATGCGAATTTGATTGTATTCAGCAAGGCGATACAGCATGGAAATTCCCGCTTTCACCGCATTATCCGCCTCGCCACTAAACAGCGCCATAATCGCATCGCCAATATATTTATCAATAAACCCATTATTTTGATTAATGACGGGTTCCATGCGACTGAGATAGGAATTGATAAATCTGAAATTATCCTCCGGGGTCATACTTTCCGAAAGCGTGGTGAAGTTGCGAATGTCGGAAAACAACACCGACATTTCCAACTGCACTTGGTCGCCCAATTCCACATCAATGATGCTTGATTTATCTAAAAACTGGAGGAATTGACTGGGGACGAAACGCTCGTAAGCTTTATTGAGTTGAGCCAGCCTCTTCTCACTTTCGCGTACTTCTGTATAAAGCTTAGAATTTTGAATCGAAATAGCCGCCTGTCCAGATAATACTTTTAATAGTTCCACTCTTTCTGGCGTAAAAGCTCCGGCTGTCAGATTGTTTTCTAGGTAAACAATACTGACGATTTGAGATTGATTAATCAGCGGCACGCATAAAATTGATTTGGGCTGATTTTTTCGGATGTAGGGGTCGTTAGTAAATTGTCTCGATCGAACAGCATCATCCAATACCACCCTTTCTTGAGTGCGGGCCACATAATTGACAATCGCAGAGGCAAGTTCTTGACAATTCTCAACGGAGATTGACTGCAACACGGTGACCAGTTCGTCATCGATTCTCCCTTCAGCTTCAATTAATAGTTTTCCTTGGCTTGGCAAAATCAGATAACCTCTTTGCGCCCCTGCATTTTCAATCAAAATTCTCATCAAGTTAGACAGTAGCTTCTCCAGCAATATTTCGCCTGAAATCGCCTGAGAAGCCTTCATAACTGCGGTGATATCTACGTGATTACCCGAACCCGTAGTTGTCATGGATACGCTAGTTTGAGTGTTTTTCCTTCCCGGTTGATTTACCACCAATATTTGGGAATATCGCGTTTCTAAATCCGTTACTTTAGCAGTTGCTCCCCATTGAACATAACAATAATACGCCTCAAATATGTAGGCTTGAGCAACTTTTGTTTTGCCCCATTCCCAGTAGAATTTGGCTGCTACTTCGTTGGCCAGGGCTTCGTCATTAATATATTTGTTTTCTTTAGCTCCAGAAATAGCGCGATCGTACATTTCGATCGCCTCGGCTTTATTGCCCAACACCCGTTGCCGTTCTGCTTCAACTAAATACCATTTATGCAGATAATTCATCGGAGCATTTTGCGCCCACTGTTGCAAAGTGGTTTGATGTGTTTCCACTAAAGCAAGAATTTCTGTTTGCTCAATTGCTGACTGTGCCCGAAAAAGTGCCAGGTGGGTGAGGGCGGCATAAAAATGAAAAATGGGAACAAAAGCCGATCCCGATACTCCCATCAAATACTGTTTGACTTGGGTAATGTTGTCTAGGGCAGCCGTGTAATTCCCATAGCAGTAAGCAAGCAGCAGTTTGAAGATGCAGGCACAGGCGAGCGCCGTGAATTCATTATCCTGATAGTGCTTGGGAATCATCACCGTTTCATCGTAGGTAGAGCCAATTAAGCAATCCGATCGAATACGAGTTTCCCTGAAGTTCTGCACCGTCTGCTGAATCATATCCAAATAAATCCGAGCAGAATATTGTTTCAACTGCGCCATGACAGCCCTGTAATCTGCTATTTCTGCTTCCCAAGTGTCTAGTTCTACTCCAGCGAATAAATGGGTATAAAAATAAATATATATGTTGTAGCCAGCGTCTACAAAGTCGCCAGTTTCCATGCCAGTCGTAAAGCCATCTTTCAGCGTCAGTATCGTTGCCAAAAGAGATTCTTGACGATGCTGAATCCAGCCACCAAACAAAAGTAGAACTGTGGACTTTAATTCCCGCACATCGAACTTATCGAGCAAGTTCAGTGCCAATTGCCCAAAGCCATAGCCCGTTTCCACCTCTTGGAAAAAGGCACACAGCACCATTCCGTGAATCGCATACCCCACCGTCGATGCGGGTGCATTCCCAAATTGAAGCGATAAACTCACCATTGTGGAACTAAGCAGGGGCAGCAAACCGGGCATTCCCTGGAAAATGGGTGGAAACAACATACCAGACAGTTCCATAGCTGCCTGAATCTGTGGATTTGTCATCATAGGTAGGTCAATTAGTTCCTCAATCTTTCTATCGCTTAATTGGCCAGCAAGGGTTTGTAGCGCTTTGCCAATCTTGGCTTCATCAGGTTCGGCAGGTAGTTCAATCCCCAATTGCAAGAGTGCTTCTCTTGCTACTGCGATCGTTTCTAACACCTTGATCTGGGCTGTCTGAGCGGCAATTTTAATTTCGTAAACTTTAACTCGATCTAAAATTGTTTGGGCTGATTGCAAAACCTGTGCTGCTAGGAGCTCCATACCATCGAAGTCACCATTTAAATAGGCAGTTTCAGCAGCAGCAACATAGAGATTTAAGGTCAATTCATACTGATTTTGCCAGCAGTTTGCTGTTAGTAAATCCATCCCTATTTGTAGATAGAGATTTGCCGCCATGTAGGCAGTAGAACTTCTGGCTTTACGTCCGGCTTCTAAGTTGAGTTTGGCTAAGGCTTCGCGCTCGCTCGGTTGGGCGATTAACTCTTGTCCTAGATTTAAATGACCCACCAGATCGAACAGCTTTTCTTCTTTTTCCATTTCAGAAAATTTTTGGAGCAGCAATTGTCCGATCGTCAGATGAGTAACTTGTTTTTGGTTTTCGGGAATCAGAGAATAAGCTGCTTGTTGGACGCGATCGTGCAGGAACCGATAAGTCGGATTGGCAACAGATTCAGTAGCAGCTTTAGCATCGGTTGCGATGAATAATTTATAAGTATCGGCGATCGGTAAGATGAATCCTTCTTGCAAGGCTTCCCACAATGCTAATGCCGTTTGTTCGGGTAATTCGTCGCTGACTATTGCCAATGTATCTAAATCAAACTGCGCCCCAATGCACGCTGCAAGTTTGAGTGCATCCTGAGTTTCTGGTGGCAATTTTTGCAATTGCACCGCCATAAACTCCACCACATCATCAGCGCTGGTAAATGTAACTCGATCGAGATCGCAGTACCACCCCCCTTTACTTTCTCCCTTGCTAAAGGGAGGTAGTGCGTTGCGGGGGTCTCCCCCGTTGTAACAACTGGCGTAGGACTCAGGGGGGTCAAAAATAATCAGTCCATCTTCATACAAGGACTTGAGGAATTGAGTGGAGAAAAAGGGATTACCTTGGGTTTTTTGATAAACGAGTTCTGTTAAAGGTTGAGCCAAGGATAAATTACAAATCAGCGTATCTGCGACCAACTGATTCAGATCTGCTAAACTCAATGGTTGCAGAGTAATAGTATTCACCGCAGCCCCAGACTTAACAATCTCATCGATCGTCAACATAAACGGATGAATAGGGGAGACTTCATTATCCCGATAAGCACCCAAGACTAACAAATGTCCCGTATCCTCCATCAACAGTTGTAGCAATTTCAAAGATGCGGAATCCGCCCACTGCAAATCGTCCAAAAATATGACTAAGGGATGTTCGGCGGTAGTAAATACTTGCACAAACTTTTGCATCAGCATATTGAAACGATTTTGGGCCGCACTCCCCGACAGTTCTAGTGCAGTCGGTTGAACGCCAATGATGCGTTCTAACTCAGGAATAACCTCAATCAAGACTTGCCCATTATTGCCTACTGCGGCGATAATCTTGGTTTTCCATGTTTGTAATTGAGCATTCGATTCTGATAGCAATTGACCCATCAATTCTCGAAATGCTTGCACAAATGCACTGAAGGGAATATTGCGCTGAAATTGGTCGTATTTGCCTTTAATAAAATAGCCCCGCTGTCTGGCGATCGGCTTGTGGACTTCATTCACTACTGCGGTTTTACCAATTCCAGAGAAGCCAGCCACCAGCATCAGTTCACTGCCGGATAAATGCGATCCCCCCCCTAGGGCGGGCACGGGGGCACCGCCCCTACTCAGGGGGGAGTCGGATGAAGCCTCCCTTATTAAGGGGGGTTGGGGGGATCGTCCTGATGCAACTCGTTCAAATGCTGACAGTAATTTTTGGACTTCAATTTCCCTGCCGTAGAGCTTTTCGGGGATGAGGAAACGGTCTGTAATATCCCGCGTTCCCAAGGCAAAAGTGTCAATGTTAGTTGTTTTTTGTAATTGAACGAGACACATTTCTAAATCGTGCTTTAGTCCCAATGCAGTTTGATAGCGGTTTTCTGCATTCTTAGCCATCAATTTACTGACAATTTGCGACACAATTAGGGGAATTTCTGGATCTATTTCGTGCGGGGAAATCGGCTGTCTGGCAATGTGGCAGTGAACCACCTCTAAAGGATCTTCTGTCTCAAAAGGCAGTTTTCCTGTGAGCAATTCGTAGAAGGTGACGCCGAGCGAGTAAAAGTCAGTGCGGTAATCGAGAGCGCGATTCATTCTGCCGGTTTGTTCCGGCGAGATGTAAGCGAGAGTGCCTTCTAAAACGTTGGGGTTTTTCAGGGTGGGCGTTTCTCGCGTTAGCTGAGTAGAAATGCCAAAGTCGATGAGTTTGATCTCTCCGGTCGCTGGATTGAATACTATATTAGAAGGGTTAATATCTTTGTGTATAATATTTGCAGCATGAATTTTTCCTAAAGTTTCAGTTGAAGCGATCGCGAGGAGCAAAAATTCTTCAAGAGTAAACAGGCGCTGCTGCATCCATATTTTCAAGGATTCGCCGCCAAAGTCCTCGATAAACATGACGAGGCTGTTTTGGTATTTTTGCAAGTCATAAACTTGCACGACTCCCGCCTCTTTCAATTTTCGGGTGATGCGGTATTCGGTGCGGTAGCGCACCAATTCTTGAGCTGTGGGGTAGCTGTCTTTGAGAAGTTTGAGGATGACTGGCTGGTTATCCGGTTCCCGAATGGCTCGATAAACCAGAGAGTTGGCACTTTCATAGAGAAGTGTCACAACGGCAACGCCTGGAATGGAGAGCATATTGATTTTTTTGCGAAAAATTAACGCGAGTCAAAACGCACCATATTTGTGTCAATAATAGCGCGTTAGAAGGATTTTAGGGACGCGCGGCCAAAAACCCGGTTTCTGCGTCAATATATCTCGGATCTATCAAGGATTTTTCGGAGAAACCGGGTTTTTTGCGTCTAGGACTATTGTTGACATACTCCCCGACAAACAGGCGCGGGGATTCTAATTCATGGTTCACA
>NZ_JAKJHX010000049.1:0-8307 GCF_021648855.1 Tychonema litorale BBK16
CGTTTCCCTACCCAGATTAATTGTAGGGAAACGGCACTGCCGTGTCCTCTATATCTACCCAGATTAATTGTAGGGAAACTGCACTGCCGTGTCCTCTATATCATTCCCGCGCAGCCAAAATTGATATTATTTTGTTGAGTGCTTGCTACAGATAATAGTATTTGATTACAAGTTAACTTCGACTGTTCTCAGATGGTGTCTGGTTAAATAATTATAATAATTTTGTTCCATCATTAAGTGAGAAACGCGCTATGTCATTGTTCTATTCCCTATGAGCTATTGCCATAGATGATTGATCTGCAATTAACTAGACTTAATCTCATAGGCTTAACAGCTCACTATTGATGGGATAGATAAATTTATCCGTAGCTGATTAAAAAAGCATTAAATTTAATTTTATATTTATATATAAATCTCGCTTTCTATCAAATTGAGAAGTATACTGTCTTTATATTAAACCTAGTGAATAGGTCTGGATTGAAGGCATAAATACGCAAAAATACGTAGATATAAAAGTATAAAATGTTTAACAAAGATAAGTGTATCTAACTAGAGACAGTTTCAGTCATCATTAGGTTTTTTATTTCAGCAAATGGGGTATGTGTATGACAGACATGATTAAATTACCAGAAACTGCTAGCTACAATGACCGATCGCTCAAAACGCTGGTACGGTCGATCGCGATGTCTCAACAGCAATTTTCCCTAATCTTGGTACGCTGCAACTACGAGCACTTGCGGCACCAAATGGTTAATCGACTGCGAGAAATGTCTCCACTGCCAATTCAAGATCTAGTCCTGTCACCAGGAGTCAAAACCCTCTACACTACCCTGCAAGCCAACATCCAAAACAGCGGACTACCAACTGGGACGGCTGTTTCGGCTTTGATGGTATTCGGTTTAGAGACAGTAGTGGCGATCGACGAAGTGATGGCCTCTACCAATCAAGTGCGAGACGAGTTTCGCAAAAACTTTACCTGTCCGGTGGTTTTGTGGGTGACAGATGACATCGTCACTAAAATGATCCGTCTCGCCCCCGACTTCAAGAGTTGGGCCGCCGCCACAATTAAATTTGAAATGGCCGTTGATGAATTGATTTATTTCCTCTCTCAGCGAGCCGACGCCATATTTCGAGTAGGTGAACTCAACCCACAATCTGGAAACAGCACCGTCGGAACTCGATCGGGTTTTGGGACTTACTGCGAAACCGACCTTGAAAAACGCACTGTAGAGCGAGAAATCAGGCCTCAAGAACGTTTTCTTACACACAGTCCTCGATCGCAAAACTCTCAACCATCCAATAATATCCAGTCCTATTCGCCCTTGAGTCCCGGCAATAACCTCGATTTGGCGATCGGTTCCTTATCGCGCCGGGAACTAGAACTAGCCCTAAGAGACTTGCAAAATCGCGGCCAAGAATTAGAACCCGCCCTCGAAGCCAGCCTACAATTCGTTCTCGGTCGAGATTACTACGTCAGTGACCAAACCGAAACCGCTTTAATCCACTACCAGCAAAGCTTAGTATATTGGCAGCAGCAAACAGGCAATTGGGAAGTCGCCAACTGGGAAAACTCCGACACAAACAACCTTTCCTGCACTTTGTCGAATCCCGTCCCCAATATCCTTTGTTTAGAAAGAGAGGGCATAGTGCTGTTCCACATAGCCCTATGTCACCGATTGCAAGCAGCCAGAAATCCAGTAGCCAACCGCCACCACTGGGAACAAGCCTGGATTAGCCTCGAACAATCCAGAAATGCCTTCTCTCTGGCAGATCAGCCCGAATTAGTCGCCGAAGTAACAGCACATCTCGGACAAGTATTACAACGCCTGAAAGCTTGGGAAGAGTTGCAAGCATTGGCAGAAAATTCTTTGCAGTTGCACTTCACCTACGGTACTCCCAGCCAGCTAGCTCAAGATTACGGCTTTTTGGCAGAAGTAGCGCTGCAACAGTCGAGGTGGAGTCAAGCCCGTCAGCTAGCCGAGTTAGCTTTAGCGATACTGGATCAAACCCCTAACGATTTGAGATTGCTGATTGAAGACTTAAGACTGGGGTTTGCGGGGAATTATCCAGAATTTGTTGGTACTAACGAGTCAATTAACGATCCAAAATCAAAAATCCAGCACCCCAAATCCGATCGCAGTTCCTATCTGTTACTACTAGCGCAAAGTTTACGACAACTGGGAAAGTGGGAAGCCGCCGTTCATTCCTTGGAGTTGGCTCAAAGTCAAAGCGAGCCGAAGTACGACCCCCGACTTTACATTGATATTTTGACCGAACTGCAAGCGGTGTATTTCGAGCAAGGGGAGTATTTGAAGGCTTTTCGGATCAAAAAAACCCAAAGGTCGATCGAATATCAATACGGATTTAGAGCATTCATCGGAGCCAGTCAATTGCAGCAACAGCGACAAGCGGTCAACCCGTCCAGTCCCTCAGCCCAAAATCAAGCAGCAATTGCAGCAGAAATGACCGCCTACTCCCGCCAGAAAGATATTAATAACTTGCTGGAAAGAATTAGCCGAGACGATCATAAATTAACGATTATCCACGGGCCGAGCGGAGTTGGCAAAAGTTCTCTCGTCAATGCTGGATTAGTACCAGCTATCAAAAACATCACTCCGGGTGCGCGAGATACTTTGCCCGTATTAGTCAAAGTTTATACTGATTGGCTGGGAGAATTGGAAAATTCTTTGAATGGCGCGCTGTACGACAAACAAGTCGAGGAAGATCGAAAACTCAGGGCAAAAGGAGTACAGGAAATTAACCGCAAAAGTTGCTCAATTATGCCATCTCGCAGCTCGGAAGTTTCATCTTTTATTATAGATCAATTGCGAGACAATGCCCAGAATAATTTATTGACAATTCTGATATTTGACCAGTTTGAAGAATTTTTCTTTGTTTCAACATCAGTAGCTCAGAGACAACTCTTTTATAACTTTTTACGTTTATTTTTGAATCTGCCTTATGTCAAAGTAATTCTGTGCTTACGAGAAGATTACTTGCACTATTTGCTAGACTGCGATCGCTTTCCCAATCTTGATGCTATTAACAATAATATTCTCGATAAAAGCATCCGCTACCAACTACGAAGTTTTTCAATTAAAGACGCGCGGGCTGTGATCGGACACTTAACGGAACGGGCAGAATTTTATTTAGAACCCGAACTGATTAATGCCTTCGTCGAAGATTTAGCAGACGAACTCCAAGAAATTAGACCGATCGAATTGCAGGTAGTGGGAGCGCAACTGCAAGAAGAAAATATTACTACCATAGCACAATACCAGCAGTTGGGCGACAATCCCAAAGCAGAATTAGTCAAGCGATCTCTCGAACGAGTAATCTCTGACTGCGGCCCAGTCAACGAAGACGCAGCTTGGAAAATCTTATTTTCCCTGACAGATGAAAAAGGTGTCAGACTGATCAAAACCAAACACGAACTCTCGTTAGTTACAGGTGTACAACCGGCAGATGGGGGCGAACCAGATTTATCGGCGATCGGCAAAATCAGCAGAATTTCGTTACACTTAAAAATCGCCAAAGACCCAGAAATAGAACCCAAAAAAACCGATCACCTCGACTTAATTTTAGATATTTTAGTTGGTCATGGTTTGTTATTTTTACTGCGGGAAGCCCCCGAAGATCGTTATCAATTGGTTCACGACTATCTAGTCCACCCAATCCGGCGAAGATTCGGTTTAGAAGCCAGACTGTACAAAGCAGAAGCCGATAAAAACATGAGTCAAGCACAACTCTATCGAGCCAATACTTTTCTCAAACAACTATTGGGATTAGCAGTAATTGGCGTGTTGTTGCTAACCAGTTCCACCATCGCCGCCGTGAACTTTTGGTGGCGAGCAGTGGGTCAAAAACAGTTAGCCGTCGCTCAAACTCAGCGAGCCGAAATCAGCACTTTAACCGCAGCTTCTGAAGCACTGTATTTCTCAAACAATAAATTTGACGCCACGATGGAAAGTTTGAGAGCGGGGAAACAGTGGAGGCAAGTTGAACACTCCCAAGAAATGCACACTCTCAAAGATACCGAAATTCTGATTGCGGCCGCTCTCCAACAGGCAGTTTACGGTGTCAAAGAACGCAACAGGTTGGAGGGGCACGGCGATGTAGTTTGGGGTCTGAGTTTTAGCCCGGATGGGCAAACAATTGCCTCCGCTAGTGTAGATAAAACAGTCAAACTTTGGGCGCGCGATGGCAGTTTGCTGGCAACTTTCAAAGGTCATACTAATAGCGTTTCTAGCGTAAATTTTAGTCCAGATAGTAAAATGATTGCCTCCACAAGCTTAGATAAAACTGTCAAGATCTGGAAAACTGACGGCACAATACTTGCTACCTTAAAAGGCCACACAAACAGCGTTACCAGTGTTGCTTTTAGCTCTGATGGTCGAACGATCGCCTCTTCGTCTATAGACAAAACTGTCAAACTCTGGAAAACTGATGGCACTTTGCTACAAACGATCGCACAACTAGCTCCCGTAAATTGGGTCAGCATCAGCCGTAACGGTCAAATCATAGCCGTGGCTAGCGATGACGGTACCGTGAAACTGTGGAACTCCGACGGTAGGCTAATCGCTAATTTGTGGCACAGCGAAAACAAAAAACCTTCTAAAGTTTACACCGTCAGTTTCTCCCCCGATGGTCAAACCCTGGCTTCTGGTGGCGAGGACAACACAGTGAAAATCTGGAACATCGCCGCACTGCAAAATAATAAACAACTCAACTCAACTGAGGGCCAAAATAGCTTGCTGCTAACAACTTTACGGGGACATAGCAAATGGGTATTCGGCGTCAGTTTCTCCCCCGATGGTCAAACCCTTGCTTCTGGTGGTGCCG
The DNA here is from genome assembly GCF_021648855.1 of Tychonema litorale BBK16. GTDB lineage: Bacteria > Cyanobacteriota > Cyanobacteriia > Cyanobacteriales > Microcoleaceae > Microcoleus. The sequence goes on from NZ_JAKJHX010000049.1 coordinate 4,843, forward strand.
ATCGAACTGTCAAACTCTGGAATCTGGCTGCTGTTGGCGCAAAATACCCGCTAAATGCCACCAACCTCAAACCTCTGGGCCGATTGCTGAGAACTTTTGAGGGACACGCCGATCGTGTTACTCAGGTGGGTTTTAGCCCAGATGGCAAAACTCTCGCTTCTGCAAGTTTTGACAAAACAGTCAGACTGTGGCGACTAGACGACGTACCTCTCAAAACCCTCGACGGACACAAAAACCGCGTCCAAAGCGTTACCTTCAGCCCCAACGGACAAAGGCTGGCTTCTGCTTCTGTGGACAAAACTATCAAACTCTGGAGTCGTACCGGTGTGTTGCTGGAAACCTTGGAGGGACACACTGACAGAGTAACCAGCGTCAGTTTCAGTCCCGATGGGTTGCTGCTGGCTTCTGGAAGTTACGACAAAACGGTCAAAATCTGGAATTTGAAAGAAGATACCATCAGTAATATTTTGCCTTGTCCTTCGGCTCCACTGTTCCCCTGTTCTCCTTCTGTGCTGTTCACTCTCGATGGACACAGCGACAGGGTGACTAGCGTCAGTTTTAGCCCTGACAGCGAGATGATCGCTTCGGCGAGTAAGGATAAAACGGTTAAACTCTGGACTAGAAGCGGCCGGTTGATTAAAACTTTGACGGGACACAAAGGCTGGGTGAGTAGTGTTACTTTCAGTCCCGACGGAGAAATGCTGGCAACGGCTAGCGATGACGGTACTGTTAAACTCTGGAATCGGGATGGTCTTTTGCTGAGGACTTTTGAAGGGGCTCACAACAGTTTTGTGTTGGGGGTGGCTTTCAGCCCTGATGGCAAAATGCTGGCTTCGGCGGGTTATGACAATTCGGTGAAGTTGTGGAATGTGGATGGGACTTTGGTGGCGACACTGCTGAAGGGTTCTAGTGATAGTGTGACTAGCGTCAGTTTTAGCCCGGATGGTTTGTTGATTGCTTCGGGTAGTTACGATCGCAAGGTGAAGTTGTGGAGTCGCAGCGGGACTTTGTTGAAAACTTTGACTGGACACAAAGACAGTGTGATGAGTGTGAGTTTTAGCCCGGATGGCAAGGTTCTGGCTTCTGCTGGTAGGGATAATCGGGTGATTTTGTGGAATTTGGATCTTGATGATTTGTTAGTGAGGGGCTGCGATTGGGTGGGGGATTATCTGAGGACTAATCCTAATGTGAGCGATCGCGATCGGCGCCTGTGCGACGGAGTAGTGACAAAATCTCAGTTTTAGTTATTTGATTTGATTGTTAACTGTTGGCTGTTGGCTGTTGGCTGTTGATTGTTAACTGTTGACTGTTAGCTGTTAGTTGCCAATGCCCAATGCCCAATGCCCAATGCCCAATGCCCAATGCCCGATGCCCAATGCCCGATGCCCAATGCCCAATTCCCCTTCCCTGTTCAAAACTTTCTTAAGAGAACCCTTCCCCTTCGCCCCCGCTTCCTGTAAAGTAAATAATTGTAAAGAAATATGAGTTTTCTCTTATCCTCTGGTTAAGACCGCCAGCTAGCATTCACAATTCAGACCCAGATTAGAACTTCCTATGTCACAGTTTTTTCCCCGCAAATTTCTAGCCTCTGCTGCTGCATTTTTCCTGGCTTTGTCGGTTTGGGCGATCGCACCAGCAGCCCATGCCTTCAACAATCCCGACTTATTGCCCCAAATTCAAACGCCCATCATTGACTTAGCCAAAGCCCTCACCGAAATTGAAGAACAGACATTGGCAAAAAATTTAACTGAATTTGAGGCCGAAACTGGCTGGAAGCTGCGAGTGCTGACTCAGTATGAGCGTACACCCGGTTTAGCTGTCAAAAGTTATTGGGGATTAGATCAAAAAAGTGTATTGTTAGTTGCCGATCCGCGTGGTGGCAATCTCCTGAATTTTAATGTGGGAGACTCTTTGTATCCACTGTTGCCGCGAACTTTTTGGGTGGAACTGCAAACTCGCTACGGTAATCAGTTTTTTGTGCGGGATAATGGTGAAGATCGAGCGATTATTGAATCTTTGGAGTCGATAGAAGGCTGTTTGCGTCAGGGTGGATGCCGTGTGGTTCCCGGTTTGCCCAGGGAACAGTGGATTTTGACGCTAATTGCTTCGGTGCTAGGCGGGGTAATCTGCGGGTTTGGGGCTCAGCCTCGGAAGCCTGGACAAATTGTGGCTTGGCAGTGGGCGCTGATTTTTTCGCCATTGTGGGGCATTTTGTTTTTGGCTTTCGGTGTGGGCCCTGTGGTGATGCGGACTTCTGAGTGGCTGCCTTTGGTGCGGAATATTGCTGGTTTTGCGATCGGGGCTTTGGTGGCATTCCTGACTCCGGTACTGGGCAAGTCTCCTTCTGAGGAAACTTAGCACCGGAATGACAAGCGAGGAGACGGCAGTGCCGCCTCCCTACAATATTATTTTCGGTAGGGACACGGCACTGCCGTCTCCTAATTTCGACCACTAATAATTCCGATGCTACCGGATTTGATATCAGTCATCAGTCATCAGTCAACAGTTAACCAATAACTAAAATCTGGTAAGCTGATAGTTGATCATTCACAGGCGACAGCTATTCAACACATGGAATGGCACGTAAGCGATGCCCAGAGTCTGGGATTGATAGATGACGAAATTGGCGATCACGGTTTTTCAGCAGCGGAATACGAAATAGTCCGCCGTGTGATCTATGCGACTGCTGATTTTGAGTATAAATCTTTAATTAGTTTTTCCGATCAGGCTTTGCAGGCTGGGGCGGCAGCTTTGGCTGCTCGAACTACGATTGTGGTAGATGTGCCGATGGTGCAGGTGGGGATTACGCCACTGATCCAAAGTACCTTTGCGAATCCGGTTTATTGTTCGATGGAGGCTTTGACTCGCCCCCAAAAGGAAAAGACGCGGGCGGCTTGGGGGATTGAGACTTTGGCGAAACGCTATCCTGAAGGGATTTTTGTGGTTGGCCAGGCTCAAACTTCATTATCCGCGATCGTGGATTTGATTGAATCTGAGGAAATTCGGCCTGCTTTGGTGATTGGGACTCCTTCTGGGTTTGTGGGAGTGGATGTGGCCAAGTCCCGTTTACATGATTCGATGATTCCTCATATTCGGATTGAGGGGCGCAAGGGCTCTGCGGTGGTGGCTGTGGCGATTGTGAACGGTTTGGTGGATTTGGCTTGGCAGGCTTACGGGCAAGAGGGGAATAGTTAACCAAACCAGGTTCTCCTGATGATATCAATTCTGGTTGCCCCGGAATTATACAGAGGAGACGGCAATGCCCATAGGTGTCAACTTAAGCGTGAAAGCATGGTGTGTAACGTCTTCTCTAGGGGGCAGAGATCCGACACACCCCCAGCCCCTCTAGAGAGGGGAGCTAGATCCGGTTCCCCTCCTGGGAGGGGCTAGGGGTGGGCATCCTGGGAGGAGCTAGGGGTGGGCATCCTGGGAGGAGCTAGGGGTGGGCATCCTGGGAGGAGCTAG
>NZ_JAKJHX010000049.1:8407-35330 GCF_021648855.1 Tychonema litorale BBK16
GAGGATATCTGTGACTACATTTGACCTGATTGTTGACACTAATGGACACGTGCCGTCTCCTCCGTCGTTTACGAAAGTGACTTCAAAATGCCGCTTTCCAATTGGTAAATTGCTGCCATAATCCCAGTCTCAGGATTTGTGAGGAGGGATTTTTTGACGTCTTTCAGGTAAGCGACAAGGTGTTCGCGCAAAATTGGTCTTTCTACTTTCACTGTGCGATCGTAATCCCACAAATCCCACATGATAATTCCGACACCCACAATCGGATCGATTAAGCCTACTCCCAACTGGCTGGCAACTGTACCGCCTGTTTTTGTAGCCATTTTGGCAGCGGCTTTTGTGGCAACTTTTGCGGTAACTTTGCTACCAATTTTTGTCGCCAGTCCCAATATTAAAGGCTTGGCAACTAAGTAGCCACTGCCACCAACTAATACTTTTAATGATAAATTTGAAACGTTTCCTTTGTCGCTAATTGTGGTGGCAATATCGTTCAGATATTTATCCCATTGTACTTGAGGAATGTTATAATTGTTTTGAACTATTTTCACATTTTTGCTAACTTCTGCTATGTACAAGTTAGCGGTATCTTGAGTGATTAATTGAAACCGCATTTGAGCATTCTTGGGGACGAGAACGCGGTTGGCAAATTCTCTTTGAAAGTCTTCGGTTAATTTCTCGGAAACAGCTTGAGATGCTGCATTCATATCAAATCTGTTGAGTACCGCTGATTTGAGGAAGCTGAAAGGTACGGTAAACTCCATCTTTTTTTGGTTGAAGTAGTCGAAGTACCAATCGAGGAAACTGTTGTCAACTCGCGCGATTACTTCGGTTTCCCATTTGCCCAATTCTTTGGATGCGAAAGTTTCAGCAGTTGTATGGGCTATTTGGATGGCGTTTTTAACGTCTTGGTTAACTTTGCTAAAATCGTGCGGCGGCGAGACTACGACTGCTGTGGTTGCTGTATTGGTTAATGACTTGGAAATAATAAAATTGCCTAATAGGGGAATAATTACGACCAGAATCACGATTGTCCAAATCATGGGTGTCACTGTTTTGATCAACTGAGCGATAACTTTGAGGCGCTCTGTTTTCTGTGAATAGGTGGTTTTTTCCTTGTCCTGATTCATGACGGTTGCTCAATTGATGAGAACTAATGGCTAGTTTCGATTATAGGGGGTGATTTGTGCGATCGTGTTATATCAATTCCAAGGTAAGATGATTTCAGGTTCGCCGGATTTTGGTGCAAAGGTACGATATGCTGCCAATGCTGCTTGTTTTACAGCTTCTGGCACGATCGGAAAAGTAGTCAAAATATACGCAAATTCGGCTTCCGTTAATTCGTAAAGGTGGGCGATGATGCCATATCGAGGATTAGTTTGTTGATTGTGCGATCGCGAGGATAAAGTTTTGTACCTTCTTGCTTCACCCAATACCAGAGAGATTTGGTGCGGTTTGCATCAATAAAAATTAATAGGTTTTCGCGGGATATTTGGACAATTTCGCGATAAATACTGAGTCTTTGGGCGCTGTTGGGGATGTTGCTGCTAGCGGTGGTAATTTCATATACAACTACTCCTAAAAGTTGGGCGATGGCTGTTCGGGAATAAGTCTCGCCGTCTATTTCTGCGGGTATGGTTTTTCGGGATGATGGATTATCCCAACCGAGTTGTTGGACGAATAGTTTGTTGAATTCAAAGTCTTGGAGAAGTTGACGGGATTGTTCGAGTGTTTGCGGCATATTTATATCGTGGTGTAGTCAGAAACCGGGTTTTTGTGAGAATACTCGTTGATAGCCTTTAATCTCGGAAAAAACCCGGTTTCTTGGGCGTAGTCAATCAATCAGAAACCGGGTTTTTACTAAATTTGCGGGTGACAGCGAAGTATTTTCGCAAAAACCCGGTTTCTCGAATCCCAATAATTATTATATCTCCTGAAATAAGCCTAAAGAACAAATAATCATTGGTTCCCGTTTGTCTCCATCTTCACTGACGATACAAAAACGATCGTCCATCCTTAATCCTTTGAGCTTGATTAAATTATCAGTTATATAGCGGACTGTATCGGCAAATTGAGTGAAAATTAGTACCTTCTCATTCGGATGAGTTTCTGTGAGCAATGTCACCAAAGCTGCTAACTTTCGATCTGGTTGAGAATGCCAGGGAGTGCAAGTTTGCAATACTTCAATTAAACAGCGGGCATCTACTAGCAAATCCCGTTTTAACTTCTTGCTATCAAAAAAGTCTGATTTCAACCATTTAAACCTGCGCTGGTAGCGGGTTTGATATTCTCCATAAACTACTTCTGCGCGCTGTTTAAAACTTTTTTCGCCTAACAGCAATTCGGCTTGGATATCTAAGAGTTCGCCCGAATCGTCTTCGGTTTCTTCGCTATCAAAATTACTCATCACCACTGAATCTGCATCTTCATCGCTGTTGCGGGTATCCAACAATTCTGCATCCTGAGTGCCGATCGGGATATCGGAGTTTTGGTCGATCGCATACAAATAAACAAAATTCCGCAGGATGTGACGCTCGATCGACTGAATAAACGCACTGCCGCTGCTTTCTAGCCGTTTAAACAGATTTGTCCGCGAAAATCCCATTAACCGACGACCGCCACGAAATAAGGCATTTAACTGTCGCTGTTCTGCTTCAGTCGGCTGTTGTTTGGGTTTTTTTGCGATGTAATTTCCCAGCCCGTAACGGGGTAGATTTAGGGCGTTGATGACTTCAACAATTCCCGAAAAGTCAAGCTGGGTATTGGTTGTAGAATTTTCGGAGGAAAACTTAATGGTTCGGGGAATGCGATCGGGAAAATAGGAGCGCGTGCGATTGGCAAATTCTAGATATTTGCGATCGGTTTCTGCATCAGTTTCCGCGTAATTTTCTTTAATAAACGAGCGAGTTCGCCTCACCATGTAGCGCTTCATCAAATCTCGCCAATCATCAGGATGTTCGCTCTTTTCAAACGCCGCTAAAGAGCGCACCGAACATTGATGCCGCTTCATAAATTCTAACTCTCCTTGACTACCACCGCCCAATTGATTTAGCAAAGCTTCCGGCCGCAATCCTAAATTTTGGTCTTCGGGAATAAACAGCCGCAATTGAGCAGATAAATCTAAATAGGTTTTATTATAAGGAGTTGCCGAAAGTAGAATACATTTACTTTCATTGATGGCAATATATTCTTGAATCGCTCGATATCGCTTGCCTTCTCTGTTTCTGAGGTTGTGACTTTCATCAATTAACACAACTCGATAGCGGCGCAATTCTGGCAATTCTTGTTGCACCCGACTGATGGATAAAACTTTCGCCAACAGCCGATATTTGTCTGCATATTCTTGCCACATTTTGACCAAGTTTTTCGGGCAAATAATCAGGGTTTCCAAGAGACAATCTTCTTGGAGAATTTTGGCAATCGCCGTACCGACTAAAGTTTTGCCCAAACCTACCACATCCCCAATAATCACGCCTCCCCGTTTGGTAATGTGACGGGCGGCCAACTTAACAGCTTCTTCTTGAAACTGGAATAAACCCTGAAAGTCGCGGGGAATCTGATATTCGGCAATACCTGCGATCGCCTTTTATGACAAAAAGTGCGATCGCATTTTTCAATTCCTAACCAGCAATCACCTGACTCAAAAGATGAGCCTGAGAACCCTCAAGCCGCGGCCCGTGAATCTGCACCACCATAGAAGCCAAGAAATTGCCCCAACGAGCCGCTTGTGCAGAACTAAAACCATTAGTAAGTCCAAACAAAACACCGCCCGCAAAAGCATCGCCAGCACCCACAGTATCGATCGCCTTTACTGGAAATCCAGCCACATCAACAATCTGTTTATTCTCCACAACAATGCAGCCTTTATCCCCATTTGTGATAAAAGCCAAATCAGAAATCTCGCTCATTTTGCGAGCACACTCTTCCAAAGATTCCTCCTTAAAAAAGCTGCGAACTTCATCAGCATTACAGAAAATTACATCGCAATATTCCGAAACTACTTTGTGAAAATCATCAGCAAATTGAGCGACCAAAAAGCCATCGGAAAAAGTAAAAGCCACCTTCACTCCCAGACGCTTAGACTGTTCCATCGTCTCAATGCTAGCCTTTCTCGGATCGGGAGTGCTCCAAAGATAACCCTCAACATAACTGTACTTGCAGTGAGATAGGCGATCGACATCAATATCAGTCACCGCCAGATTAGCAGAAACCCCCAAATTAGTACACATCGTGCGTTCTGCATCCGGCGTAGTCAGCACTACACAAGTACCCGTGGGCCCGTGAGGCTCACTTGCAGGATGTACATTAAAATCAATCCCCGCCTCCAACAAGTCTTGTCGGTAAAATTCGCCGTTAGTATCCTTAGCAACCTTCCCCGAATAGTATCCTTTACCGCCACTCTGAGCCACACCAATCATCGTATTTGCGGCAGAACCCCCCGATCGCATTTGCAGCGAATTGTGTTCCAAATCGTGCAAAATACCCCCCTGCGTTGCCGAATCCATCAGCGTCATCCCGCCGCGATTCAGTCCGTGTTTGAGGACAAAATCATCATCCACTAATGCTAAGATGTCTACAAGGGCATTGCCCACGCCGAACACATCTATCGAGCCTGAATTGATATTGTTTTCTGTCATTACTAATTTTGGGTTTACACTAATTATCAACTCTACAATAAAGCAGCAAAAATTTATCTAAAAGTTTAGGCGATATATTTCCAGTCCAATTTAATTTTATGCTAATATTGTTAATATCTTGATGTTCTCTGAGAAAAAAGGACTTGTGAGCTGATGGCAAAATTTACTAGAGATTCAAAAGCGTTTAACCCCGGATTGATCTGGTTTGTATTCTTTACTGTTGGCTTTCGCTTAGTAGGATGTACCCTCCCCATAAGTCTGATCTTCGGTCTCCTGGGAGGTATCGCAATCGGTTTGGTAGTAGCTTGGTGGCACAATGAATTGCTACTCAATCCGAATAAACGTCCCAAGGACAAACCTTCTGATGCTATCCTGAATAAAGAAGTAGTAGAAACAAGCGGTAAATATTATGCCGGAGAGCCTAAGCGTCAAGCTTCTACATTGCTTGACTGGTTGTCGGCGCCGGAGAGTAAGCCTTGAGTTTTTGAGTTAGAAAATTTTGAGTTAATATCAAACTAAATGTTTGTATTTCTGTCGAAGCTACTGCCCTTATTTATCTATCCTTTGGGGTTGAGTTGCCTGTTAATGGTGGCGGCTTTAATTATGTTTTGGAAGCGCCCCAAATGGTCGCCTTGGCCAATGGCTGTGGCTCTAATTATTTTACTTCTGGGAAGTAGCGGTTGGGTGTCAAAGTCGTTAGTTCGATCGCTCGAATGGCAAAATCTACCCACGGCAGAAGCACCACAAGCTGATGCTATCATTGTTTTGGGAGGCGGTGTGAAAGCGGCTTTACCGCCACGGCCTTGGGTAGAATTGGGCGAAGCGGGCGATCGCATTATCTACGCTTCCCGACTATATCGTCAAGGCAAAGCGCCTCTGCTAGTTCTCAGTGGCGGTAGAGTAGAGTGGAAGGGTGGCGGGACTCCCGAATCGGCAGACATGGCAGAAATCGCCCAAACGAACGGCGTACCTGCATCAGCAATTCTCCAAGATCCGGATTCAAATAACACTTATCAAAATGCGGTCAATGTGCGGCAAATCTTAGATACTAAAAATATCAAAGGGCCAGTTTTATTGGTAACATCGGCGATGCACATGACTCGATCGCTTTTGATTTTTCAGCGCCAGGGAATAAAAGTAATTGCCGCACCGACAGACTTTCATATTACCGAAAAAGATACGATCGCTTCTCAAAGCAATTGGCAAGCAGTGATCCTCAATTGTCTACCGGATTCCTATCAGTTATACCAGTCAACCCAAGCTTTGAAAGAATATATCGGCTTAATTGTATATCGCCTGCTGGGATGGCTGTAGGGGAATTTTGGATTTTGGATTTTGGATTTTGGATTAATTGAACCGCGAAGGCGCGAAGGACACGAAGGAAGAAAATATGTTAGTTTAGAGTAATTACAATTAGTGTTGGGCATTATCGCCCGAAACAATTATGTTGCCCCACGAGTTGCAAGGTATTGTCCCAGAATCCACTCCCGCAGCCGAAAGTTTACAGCAAAACCAAATTGTTCGCGATTTTTATGCTGAAGTGAAGTACCGTCAAGAACTTGAACAACATTGTCAATGGTACTACGCTACAGCGAAACAGCATCAACAGGAATTGCATAAAATGCAGGGAGATTTTAATATTTTTGGTTGGTTTTGTCGGGCTAAGCAGAAAAAGTAAGAATTTATATCAATTCCGGTTGCATGATTAGGATGGAGGAGACGGCAATGCCGTTTCCCTACCCAATCAATTGTAGGGAAACGGCATTGCCGTGTCCTAATTTCTAGACTTCAGAAGATATCAACTCAACCTCGTCTTCTCTGAGATGAGTTTTAAATTTTTTGTCAAACTGTACTAGAATTGGCCAGTTGGCACTGACAGGTCTACCTTGCCATTCTTTAACGATGGCTACTATTTCTCCTTCCATTCCTTTTACATCAAATGGCTGATTGCGATTTTGAGGATGGTGGTAGACTACAACTGAGTTTTTAATGGAAACGCGATCGCCAACTTTCATAGATTTTAAAATTTAGTGTTCTCTCTTCACAACTCTGCAAAGTTTACTTGTTAAAACTTGTATGCTTTGCGAACGGTTTATTCATCTTCTCACAGAAGTAGAACTAAAATTTAAAGAAAGTTGTCTGTTTTTATGGGCGGGCTAGAAGCCCACCCCACAAGAAAATTCATCAGTTGTGGAACAGGCATCTTGCCTGTTTGATTTATTTCCAGGTTAATCGGAAAACGATCGCCCTAATTGCTGCAACCAACACTCAACATCAACCGCGAGGGTTTGACCCAATTCCAACAACTGTCGAATCACAGGCAACTCCCACCCGCTGTCTGAGTCAACGATATCCAAGCCAACGGGGTCGATCGCACTTTCGGTCGTCAAACCAGTTTGTCGTTGCAGCCAGCCCAGACACAGAGGGACAATTTGACTGTGCATCGAATCAAAATACAGTTCCTGCGATCGATCCAAACACAAACCCAGCCCCAGTCGATCGCCCACAGCAATCAAACGTTCAATACTGCGGATATCAACTTCCAACTCCACAGGAGACAACAGTGTCAAATCAGAACCCTCTTGCAGCAACGCTTTCAGAAACCGATAAATCACCCTTTCCAAAATGTGCCTGACTTCAGGAACCTTCAGCCAACAGCGGAGGTTGCTCGCTTCCGTCGAAATTGCCTCGATTTCCGCCAGCAGTGAGTCCGCGTCAGCCGTTTCCCGTTCCAGGGCCTTCGCCGCCGTCAAACAGCGGTGTCCCAAAGCTACTTCCGCCGCCACCTGCAATTCCACAGGTACGACCAACTCATCGCGGTGAAAGGCCATCATCACACCGTAATTTTCCCGGTAAACCTGAGTGTAAATTTGATCCAATCTGGTCAAATTTTCCTGACTTAGCAGTCGCACAATCCGGTGACGTTCTTCAGCGAACAAATCTCGTAAACTAAAGGACTGATCCCCAAATAGGCGAACCATTTCCAGAATGGCGTGGGCTGCTGAAGCTTCTTGCAAAACTCCGAACAGCCGTTCTTTCAGCATAGTGTAAGACCGATCGCTACCAAAAGGCTGAATACAGCAGTGGAAATCCCAGCCGCCAAGGTGGAATGCCGCAAACACAAACAGTTCTGTTTCTCGCGTAATTTCCGATGTTAACTGCAATTGACCTACAGCCAAAGTCATGGAACCCATCCGCTGTATCTGGAAATCTAGCCGCTGGGCCTGATAGCAGTAAACTCGTTGTTCGCGGGGATATTTGGCAAACAGGGAACTGATGGCGTAGTGGGCTGCTACTTGTTTGAGGCTGACTTGGGCTGTGGTAACGAGTTGACGGTAAACTCCTGCCCCAGTTTGGAAGCATTCAACATTACTTGGTGCTAAGTCAAGCCGATCGACAAAATCTTTTTCTAACTGGATACCGCTAACTTCCGCAGCTAATTCCACCGCCCTAGCTGCGTAGCGCAAAATCTGGACACCTTCGGGGCGAGATATTTCTTCAAAAAACCAGCCGCAGCTAGTGAACATTAACAGGGCGTGGCGCTGCATTTCCAGCAGTCGCAATGCGTCTACCTGTTCTGTCTCGTCTAGAGGGTGAATTTGATGTTTGGACAGGAAGTTATCAATATTGGCCTCGCTGCGATCGCCTATAACATCAATATATTCATCTCGCGCCGCCCAGGGATCGCCAAATAACTTGCGCCCTGATTCTTCGTAAATGGGAATCAGTCGATCGCGCAGCCAATTCAAAGTATCGCGTAAAGGACGACGCCATTTTTGGTGCCATCCGCCACCACCACCGCAACCACAATCATCTTGCCAGCGATCGACACCATGAGAACAACTCCAAGCCGTTACAGGTTTCAATTCCACTTCCCAATCACTGGGATTTTCACTTAAATAGTGAGCAAAATTCGTCACAGTCCAACCACGGCGGGGAAACTCTTCCGTAAAGGCGTAGGCGAGACATTTTTCCGTACTGTGTTTGTGATGTCCGAAAGTTTCGCCATCGGTGGCGACTGAGATTAACTGGGATTGTCGGTGATCTCCGCGCACTGCTTGACCCAAACGCCCCGCCAAATGGTTGCTGCTGCTGAGAACTTCGTTAAATCCCATATCTCGCGAGATCGGGCCATCGTAGAAAAAGATATCGATGTAGGGAGTATTAGTTGTCGCTTCAGAATTGCGCCCGTTTCCGCGACTTAAATTGTGACTGCTAATTGGGGAAAGTTCGTTGGAAACCGCCCATCGCAGTTCTGGTTTCAAGTAGCAGCGATAAGGCCGAGTTGGATCGATTTGACCGCCTCCGACTTCGTGCCATTCTGGATCGCCATTGACATCGCTAGGAAGGTGGCGACAGCGTTCGGCTTGGGAGGGGGCCAGGACGATAAAACGAATGCCTTCAGCCACCAAAACTTCGAGGGTGGCGTAGTCTACGGCGGTTTCGGCGAGCCACATTCCTTCGGGATCGCGATCGAACCTGGAACGGAAATCGGCAACTCCCCAGCGAATTTGGGTGTGTTTGTCTCGCTCGTTGGCGAGGGGCATGATGATGTGATTGTATACTTGGGCGATCGCATTGCCATGACCATTGAGTCTTTGACAGCTTTTGCGATCGGCTTCCAGAATCCGTTGATAGACTTCCTCATCGTAGCGTTGCAGCCAACTCATCAGAGTCGGGCCGATGTTGAAGCTGAGATATTCGTAGTTATTGACGATTCCTGCGACTTCACCGCGATCGTTCAGGATACGCGCAAAAGCGTTGGGGCGGTAGCACTCATTATCGATGCGTTCGTTCCAATCGTGGAACGGATGAGCACTACCTTGGCGCTCGATCGCATCCAGGTAAGGATTTTCGCGCGGTGGCTGGTAGAAGTGCCCGTGAACCGTCACGCACACTCCTGTAGCTGTTGCTGCCATATTTTGAGTTCCAGTCGTTACTTCCCCTTGATCGGAGAAAGTGAGCTGATCGGATTGAGTTTGAGCAATGGAAACCATTCGATCGAATCCTCAAGTAGTTAAAGACAAGAAAAACCGCAAAATTAATTACAGAAACTATAGACAGCAGGCATTTCAGCGTAAGGCTTCTGTCGGGGGCTAATTTTTGGTAAACAAATTTTGATACATCTGTAGTAGTAGTGTGGGCAAAGCATTCGTTCCGAGATGGCAATCATAGATCCCTGGGTTTTTCCGCAAATGCTTTGGTGTTGAGTTAGTTAAAAAATGTACTGTTCCTGCTTTCTGGCACTTTCGACCCATTTCAGGTTAGTGCTTGCAAGACTGTTGATGGCGTTTTTATTTACATGGCTGGATCTTAAAGTATAAACACCTAAATTGCAAGGTTCTGCCGCAAAAATTTAATATTTGGGATATGGATTTTGGCGGTTGTGGAGATTGGTTTAACGCCAGATCGATTGATATAATAAGGGTTTGGGCCGAGTTTTGCAAAATATTCTAAGTACCAGTTCCCTAAGTCCTGGAGGAGTTGCGCCAGTTGTGCGATCGGGGGCAGATTTGCTGCAAATGTACTTTCCAGAAGAGATGTAACCCATGATGTTTGGCTGCCCAAGGTGCTCTAAGGTGAGATTCGGGTGAAGGATTTAGAGAACTTAGCTAGAAATATCAGGAACCTGCACCATCATTTTTTAGATGTACCGTCTTTTCAAACTTGATTGGTTCACGTTTTGGAGGTTTTGGAGGTTTTGAAGGTTCTTCTTTTTTTTGAGAAGTATTAGATTTTTGCTGATCTGCTGAATTATTAGACATGGAGGTTTCTTTGAGTAATAATGAATGTAATCCCAATATAACGCTAATTTACCAATACGCAGAGCAGGCATTAAAAGATTTAGAGTTGAGTAGCAATAGGCTTAATACAAAACTAGGTGTAGTGCTGGGATTTGATGCAGCTCTAATCCGTTTTTTCTCAGGCTTGCCAGATCGTTCGATTGAAGTAAGTATTGATCCCTTTGATATTTCTTTGGAGTGTAATTTGTGTTTATTATTAAAATCCTTAAGTTACCTTGCTTTAATGATTTCTTTGATTTATTGTTTCTTGGGATTTAAGCCACAAACAGCAGGTAAAATATTTTTGCCAGAAGAATTACTCGAAAAATGCCTTGACATATCAGAGGAAGACTATAAACTCTCAATTATAGAAAACTGGAATCAATCAATCAAGGAATTGGCGAAAAATAGAGACAAAACATCAGATTTGTTTAAAGGGGCTATCTGCACACTCATAGGCGCTGCAATTTTGTCAGCTATTGACGTAGTTTTATCCTCCTTCTTAGTCAAGTAAACTACAAAATAGGAAGAGGATTAATTAATGGACATCAATCAACAAAAAGAACAATTCAGCAACATCTACCTGCAAGGCGTCACCACAGTTGCCGGCTATTCCCTCTACAAACCATCGGTAGACGATGACAGCGTAGACTGGGGAATAGCAGCCAAAGGCGGAACAGGCCCCATCAGAGCACCCCGCTTAGAATTGCAGTTAAAATCTACATCAAGAGATATTCAAGATGATAACTCCATCCGTTACCCCCTTAAACTCAAAAACTACGATGACTTAAGAATGGATAACTTTGCCATTCCCAGAATTTTAGTTGTCGTTTTAATCCCCGAAAAAGTAGAAGACTGGTTAACTCAGTCAGAAACAGAACTCTGCATCAGAAACTGTGGATATTGGATATCGCTGCGAGGGAAACCAAAAACACAAAACACAACCGCTGTCACCGCCACCATCCCCAGAACCAACCAATTTACAGTCGCCGCCCTTCACTCAATTATGGAGGGAATTAGCCAAGGAGTCCAACCATGAAAGTTACCATAAAAGATAGCCAAACCCTCGACACAATAGACTTAAATAAACTCAGAACTTACTTACAAACTCACGGCTGGCATGAAGACCAACCTTTTTTAGACAATGCCATACTTTGGCATAAGTCAGCAGCCGACGGAGAAGAATTAGAAATATTGCTACCTAATCGGGAAAATCTCGGAGATTACGCAGCCCGCATCCGCGAGGCAATCCAAACCCTAGAAAATGCCGAAAATCGCCCCCAAGTTGAAATCTTAAGTGAATTAATTAGCAGTATTCCCAACACCATCATCCAGGGAATTGTGATGCAAATCCATACCCCAAATGCCCACAAATTAAGTGGTGAGATTACTCTCCTAGGCCTTGTTGCTGACAAATTGCGTAAAATTAAAACCTCACTCGGAGACAAAGATTATATCCTCGCTATCAAGGCTTATCAAGAACGCTTACCTATTCTTTGTACGGGCGACTTAATCAAAGATGACAACGCCTTCACTCTCAAAAATCCCCGTAATTTAACCGTCGATGAATTGTGGTAAAACTAACAGAGTTTGTCGAATATCTGTATTAAACACCTTCCAAACAGAGATCGAGTTCCCTCGCAAAGGCTTCCGGTGCATCCAGCATCAGCCAATGTCCAGTATCGCCGATCGCAATTGATGTCAATGCAGGACGCAGGATGTGGAGGCTGAATGGCCAAGCGTTTGAGGGAGCAATAATCGCGTGGGCGCGGGTTCCTGGGGCTGCTAGGTAGCGATCGAGCGCATTGACCGCTTCAAAGGCAAACATCCCGCGATACATTCCTAGCAGCCGATCGCGCCCAGTTGCAGCCAAATTAGCCAGAATGCGATCGCGCGTATCCGCAGTGCTTCCCGTTAGCGCATCGTTGAAGCCCGCTTCCACCGCACCCCGCCAATCCTCCGTCTCCAGCGCCCTCTGGAAGGGAACTAGCTGTGTCTCATGTACCTCTGGGGGGACTTTGGTAAAGTCTCCCGGCGGGTCTACCAGGATTAACTGTGCAATGCGGTGCGGTGCGATCGCGCCTACTGCAAGAGCAATACAAGCACCGAAACTGTTTCCGACGATCGCAACTCGATCGATCTTCAACTCATCCAGCACCGCCAAAACATCCGCTGCACAAGAGACAGGGGCATAATTGCCATCCTCCGGCGCTGCGGAATCGCCATGTCCCCGTACATCCAGGGCGATCGCCCGTCGGGTACTCCCAATACGTGCCAACTGCGGCTCCCATACCCTCGCAGAAAGAACCATACCGTGTACAAATACCACCGGTACAGCCTCCGATTCCTCAGTCGTCACAGGGGCGCTAGCTTCGAGAATGTGAATAGGCCCGATCGGTCCTTTGATAATTGTCGATCGCATAAAATCTGCTATTTTTGGAGTGCCTGCTGAAAAGTCTTAACTGCATCAACATGATTCACCATATTAATGCAACGTAACAACAAATCCAGATCGATTCCTTTCACCTCCTCACTACTAGAAACCTTTTCATAATGAAGTGCATCGCCCTCTCCCCGCAGGTGATAAACTTCTAATAATCCGTCTTCCCAAAACCATACTTCAGGAATTTTCAGTCGCTTGTATGCCTCTAGCTTGTCAATACCGCCACTGGAAAACACGATCTCGATCGCCAAATCGGGTAGCCTGCGACCAGGAGCAAGTTTATAAGATTTATCGGCCTCTCGCTTAACTTTTCCTGTTTCACTTTCTAGAGTCATTGAGCCAGTTGGAGTAAAGTCAAACCCCGCCATCAGCAGGTAAAGCTCCAACAATGCACCAATTCTTTCTTTAACGGTTTCGTGGGGTTCTCCAGGCATTAGTTTAATCTCCAAAATTCCATCCAGGAAAGAAAGTCGATATCCTGGACTGTCTAACAATTGCTCAACTGCTTTGAACTCTCTCCAAGTGAGTCCCTTAAACAAAAGGGGTGATTCCTTTCTGGGTGGTGCGATGGTTGCTGTAGTCATTTCATTCTCCAGTCTATTTCCAGATGAGAAGCGATCGGGTTGGGACGGCGATTTGTTTATTATATCGGAATCTGCACCATAAACTCCGTCCCCTCATCCAGATCCGAAACACAACTGATTTGACCTCGATGTTTTTCTACTACAATATTATGACAAATAGCCAACCCTAAACCTATACCACTTCCCACTGGTTTTGTAGTAAAAAATGGGTCAAATATCTGATCACGCACTTTCTCACTCATCCCACAACCGTTATCAGCAATCAGAATCACAATAGCATCAGAAATGGGTGATGAAGATGCCGAAATATCCATTTTTGTACTGATCGTAATCCGGCGCGGTGATGATTGAGTTTCCAAAGCATCAACAGCATTAGCAATCAGGTTCATAAATACCTGATTCAACTGACTAGCATAACATTGCAGTTTTGGCAATTGACCATAGTCTTTAATCACCTCAATTTCATGGCCATTATTTGAGCTATTGAGTCGGTGTTGCAAAATCAATAAAGTATTATCGATGCCTTCATGAATATCCACTAACTTGTACTCTTTTTCGTCAAGGCGAGAGAAGTTTCGCAAAGATAACACAATTTTGCTAATCCGAGATGCACCATCTTTCATCGAATTCAAAAGTTTTGGATAATCATCTGCGATGAAATTGACATCTATACTCTCCAACTTTTGGTAAATATCTGTTGCTGGTTGGGGGTAGTTTTTGCGGTACAATTCAATGAGATCAAGCAAATCTCGCGCATAATCCATTGCTACAGTAGTATTGCCGTAGATGAAGTTGACAGGGTTATTGATTTCGTGAGCAACCCCTGCTACTAGCTGACCTAAAGAAGCCATTTTTGCCTTTTGTACCAACTGAGCTTGAGTCTTTTTCAGTTCAGTTAAAGTTGATTCAAGTTGCTGCGCGTAGGATTGAATTTCTTGATAAATTTGAGCTTGTTTAATCGCAATTGCTATCGAGTCAGCCACTGCACAAAGTAATTCTATTTCAAAAACTTGCCAGTAGTACGATCGATTTTCTTTCACCACACAGATACTACCCCAGACTTGTGAGTCAACTTTGAGTGGTACGAACAACCATGCACCTGGAGATAGTCGAGTTAAGCGTTGTTTGATTTCGTCAGAACAAGTATTAGTGTCATCAATCTTGACAATTTTTGACTGCTTAAGTCGATCAGAAATTTCATTGTTCTCATCGGAGACTTCTAGTCCTAAAGTTGTTTCTAACTGGGTAGAATCATAATACTCGGATATGTTGATCCACAGTTGTTTTTCCGGCAAGTATCTGGCAACGGCAACACGGTCTACACCTAGGCTAATAGCAATCTCGCGGGCGGCTGTGGAAAAAATAGTATTTAATTTCAGAGAACAGCGGATGGATTGAGTTAGTTGATTAAGTAACTGCTCTTTTTGAAATTGCTGTTTCAATCTTTCTTCAGCCAGTTGTCGCTGAAGGATTGAAGCTAGTTGAGTAGCTAGAGCATTAATCAATTCCATCAAACGGGGTTGAGAGGGGAGCGGTTTTTTATTGAAAAACATTAAAATCGCTAGCACCCGATCATCAGCTAAAATTGGCACGCCAACACAAGCTTTTAGTCCTGCCTTTGCTGCTATTTTATTTCGGGTAAAAACTTGGTCTGACTCAAGAGAAATATCTTCTAACCACTCCGGTTGCTTAGATGACCAAATTCTCCCTGGTAGTCCCACATTCGGAGCAAATGTTATTTGCAAACTTTGGTTTCTATAATCTAATAAACAGGGTTCATTTGTTGTATAAAAACTTTGACTGCACATTAAAAAAATATTATCCGAACTCGGTATCCAAATTTCTGCAAAATCCCAATTAATGAACTCACAAAAACAGCGCAACATGATGAATGTTGACTCTTTAAAATTATTAGACTTAGCCAGAGAGAAAGTTGTAGAAAGTAAAAATTGCGTTTCTTTCTGGGCAATTCTTCTGTCAATAATTTCTGATTCTAGATTTTTATTTTGTTGTTGTATTTCCAGAAACAACCGACGTTGAACGAGTTGATTTGAGACACGCGCGATCACCTCTTGCTCATGAAAAGGTTTGGTAATATAATCTACTCCACCTACCTCAAAAGCTTTCACTTTATCAAAGACTTCATTTAAAGCACTAATAAAGATCACGGGAATATCTTTGGTTTTGGGAGAAGCTTTCAATGCTTGGCAAACTTGATAGCCGTCCATTGTGGGCATCATGATGTCCAGCAAAATCAAGTCGGGAGGAGTTAAATCGATGGAACGTAGGGCTAGTTGACCATTGGGGGCCGTGCGTGTCTTGTATCCTTGCTCAGATAGTATTTGAGCTAAAAGTTGCAAATTGGCGGAAATATCATCAACAATTAAAATATTTCCTTTTACGGAGTGATATTGATGATGAGTCATAAAAAATACTCGGTAAGAAGGAAGAAGGAAGAAGGAAGAGGGAAGAGGGAAGAAGGAAGAGTGCTTACATAGCAAGCTTTATTGTCGTTAATAGTTAATAGTTAATAGTTAATAGAGAACAGTCAACAGTCAACAGTCAACCCTAATTGATTTCTGGCTTGATCAGATCTAGTATTTGATTGAACAGAAACTCATTAGCTAATGCCGTGAGAGCGTCAGCTAAAGAGTTATTTCGATCGCGAATTTGCTCAATTTGGGTCAAGATTAACTCCAAATCACACTCAATTGTGGCTTGTTCTAAGGATGCCAGCCAATCCGCAGGTAAACCCGCAAGGGCTTTTGGAGTCAGGGCTTGTATTTGAGTTAACTCTGGAGCGCTTTCAGGCTCATCGTAAATGTAACGCACTCCTAGATGTTTGTGAAGGGCATCCAAGATTTCGGCCTCTCGAAACGGTTTGCGGATAAAATCATCGCAATCATCAGAGAGAACAACTGTTCGCCCTTCCTCGGCACTGGTGGCACTGACGGCAACAATGGCGGTAGCTTGACCTTTGATGTTAGCTTTGATACGTTTTGTCGCTTCATAACCATCCATGATTGGCATTCGCATATCCATGAAGATTAAGTGGGGTTCAAAATTAGCCCATACTTCAATGGCTTCCATACCATTGCTGGCTTCTTGAAGTTCAAAGTCCAAACGGTTGAGCATTTTGACTAGGAGTTGGCGCAAGTCTGCGCGATCGTCCACAATCAGAATACGATAACGCTGCTGGTTGGGTTCAAGGGCTATTACCTGACGCGATAACTGTTTCGGTTTAACTGTACTGGCATCAACTACGCTGACTGGGATATCGAAGGTGAAGGTAGTGCCACATCCGACTTGACTGCGGACTGTTATCTGGCCACCCATCAGTTTGACAAACTGTTGGCTAATCACCAATCCTAAGCCGGTTCCCTGCTGATAGGATTCCCCAGCTTGGGTTTGTACAAAGGCTTGAAAGAGTTTTTCTAACTCATCAGAAGCCATACCACAGCCAGTATCTTCTATTTCAAAATGTAAGTGGGAATTGGGCATTGGGGATTGGCAACTTGTATTCAGCCCTTCGACTACGTGTTCCCTGAGCGTAGTCGAACTATTAGTGATTGGAAGTTCTTGATTTTTATTGTCCCAAACTGAGGTTATTCTTACGGAAATTCCTCCTTCCTTGGTAAATTTAAGGGCGTTAGAAAGCAGATTAATTAAAACTTGGCGCAACTTGACTTCATCAGTTCGCACATAGAGAGGGACATCACTAGAAGAGTAAAATATTAACTGCAATTGTTGATCTTGGGCCTGAAGTTGGAACATTTCTTCTACTTCGTTCAAAAGGCTTTTCAATTCAAACTCTGTTGGGTTCAAGGTAATGCGTCCTACTTCTATTTTTGCTAAATCTAATACTTGATTAATCAGAGTCAGCAAATGTTCTCCGCTGCGGTTGATGATGCGGAGATTTTCTTGATCTTGGAAATTGAGATTGGTAGAGTGTTGCATCAATTGGGAGAAGCCAAGAATTGCGTTGAGGGGTGTACGCAGTTCGTGACTCATGTTTGCTAAGAAGATGCTTTTAGCGCGGTTAGCTGCTTCTGCTGCTAGGGCGGCTTGTTGGAGTTGTATTGACTGCTTTTGGGTAGCTTCGAGTAATTCGGCTTGTTGTAGGGCAACTCCCAGTTGAGTGCCAATTTGCAATACAATTGTGATTTCTGCTTTGCGCCAATTACGTGGCATGGAATTTTGATAACTGGCGAGTAAACCCCAAAGTTGAGTGCCGCAGAAGATAGGGACAATTAAGTAGGCTTTGGCTTGAAACCGTTCTAATAGTTCGATGTAACAAGGAGTAAACCCATGGTTGTAAATGTCTTCAACTATTCGGCAAAGATGGCCTTGAGTGTACGTACCGCCTTGGTTTTTTTGCAAGTAGGTATCCAGGACTTCTTCACCAGAGTATTGTAGGGTTTTGATTTGACAATTAGCGTCTTCGATCAGATAGTTGGGAAAAGAAAGATAGCCCGATTGTTGAAGCAGAGGTATCCAGCCCTCAGCTACGGACTCGGCAACAAATTCTCCACTCCAATCAGGATTAAAGCGATAGATGGCGACCCGATCGCATTTGAGGATTTGTCGCAGTTCAAAGGTTGTAGTATTGAAGATAGTCTCGATATCTAAGGACTGGCGCATTCGCTCGATCGATCGGGTGATGGCTTGTTCCCGTTGTATACTATCCTGTAAAGCTTCTTCTGCGTGTTTGCGATCGCTAATGTCACGGGCAACCCAAACTACAGAACGATTTGGCAGTGGCGAAATACTAGCTGCAAACCAAATTTCTTGGTGATTAATCCGTAGGCTATAATCAAAATTAACAGTTTGTTGGGTTTCTAATGCGTCTTGAATTTTTGCGAACCAAATATATTCGGTTTCTGGTTGAAAAAATTCTATAACTGTTAAGTAAAACTCATTCATATCACAGGCGTACAAGCTAGTAGCCTTGGTCGGTATAATTTGTAAGTTTTTATGTTCATCAATGATCAGTACAATATCGGCGATCGACTCGAAGATTGCATAAACTTGTTGAGTAGAACTGTCCAGCTTACCTTCTATCAAAGTACGGTTGATAATTTCACTCTGTAATTTGTCGCTAGTACGAGCTAATTCTATTGTATGTTCAATGGCTTCGACTTCTAGGGTGCGATTGTAGTCAGCCAATAGTTTTTCATTTTCTTTGCAGCTAGTAATATCAGTGGGTTGAATTTTTACCATTTGTTCCGATTTACCTTTGGCAATATTTTTGGTAGTTTCCCTTAGAGGACACGGCAATGCCGTTTCCCTACTTCAAAATTATTGTGTAGAGGAGATGGCAATGCCGTTTCCCTACTTCAAAATTATTGTGTAGTCCAGATTCGGATGTCACCCTCGCCTGATTAATTGTAGATGACACGGCAGGTAAACTGTCCTGATGGTTCGATGGTTAGACACTTCTGCTATCCAGTATCACCTTAAACCGGCTAATTTGGCTAAAATTGCTACGAATTGAGCGGGTTCGATCGGCTTTGTTAAACGTTCGTCATAGCCGGCATCGATCGCCAATGCGCGGTCTTCATCTCTAGCATAAGCTGTGAGCGCTACGGCGGGCAAGTGCTTGGTGAACCCGGATTCGGACGATCGAATTTTGCGGATGAGAGAGTAACCATCCTCGATCGGCATACCGATGTCACTGACCAAAATATCCGGCTGCGAATGCGCTAAAATCTCGATCGCCTCCGCAGCCGTTGCAGCCGCGATCGCACTTGCGCCCAATTCCGCAAGCATCACAGTTAGCAACTGGAGGTTGTCAGGTTCATCGTCAACCACCAAAACCTTTAACCCATCAAGAATTCCAGGAGGGAATGGCTCAGAATTCCCGACCCTTTTCAACCGTGACTTCCGACTTTTCGGCTGTTTAAGCGGTAATTTCACCGTAAATGTAGCACCTAGATCTTTACCAGGACTTTCGGCTGTGACAGTACCACCGTGGAGTTCCACCAAGTGCCGGACGATTGCCAATCCCAGTCCCAAACCGTTGTCAGCCCTAGTAATTGAGCCATCAGCTTGGCGGAAGCGATCGAAAACATGAGGCAGAAATTCAGCAGAAATGCCTTTTCCGGTGTCGCTTACTTGAATTTGCAAATAATTGGCCATTGGTAGCGCAGAATTGGCGATCGAACATCCAATATTCTTTGACAAGCGCAATTCCACAGTGCCCCCCAGCGGCGTAAATTTCACAGCATTAGTCAGCAAATTCGACACTATCTGCTGCAACCTGTGGATGTCCCCCCAGATCAATCCGAATGCGGAATCAAGTCGTGAGTTGACAGTTACAGACTTCGCATCGGCGGTGAAACAAACTGAATTGATCGCCACCTCGATCGTCTTGACGATATCCAACCACCCATTTTTCAGAGACAACTTGCCTTGAATAATCCGGGAAACGTCGAGCAAATCTTCTACCAACAGCGTCTGCACTCTCCCCTGACGCTCGATCGCCTCCAAGGCAATAGCTAAAGTCGCTGGCGTATATCTACCAGTACGAAGCACCTGGGCCCAGCCTAGAATCGCATTTAAAGGGGTTCTCAGTTCGTGGGAAAGAGTGGCTAAAAACTCATCTTTGAGGCGGTTGATCGCTTCGGCTTCGGCCCGCGCGGCCCGTTCGCGATCGAGTAACTGGGTGCGTTCTGCTTCGACTTGTTTGCGATCGCTGATATTGGCAATGATCGACATACAATTAATATTACCGTTGCCGTCGCGAACGGGAGTTGCCCACAAACCAATGTCGATCTGACTACCGTCTTTCCTTTGGCGTTGAGTTTCCATTCCGGCGATCGCATTTCCATCCCGAATCTGTTTCAACTTAGCTTTAAATTCTTCTTGGTTGTCGGGGGGAAGGCTGGGCAAAAATTGACCTATGACTTCTGATTCCTTCCAACCAAAAATCTTTTCTGCGGCTGGATTCCACATTTTTACAATACCGGATTTGGCGCTGACAACAGTAATTGCCAGAGGACAGGCTTGAATCAAAGCTTCTAAAGTTTGATTGATTTGCGATCGCGCTGCTTCTGCTTGTTTGCGATCGCTAATATCGAGAATGAAGAATGAACCTTTGTCTTTGCATCCTTGGAAATGTGCGCCGCCGACCAAAACCGGGAACCGCGAACCGTCTTTGCGGATGTATTCTTTTTCAAAAGGCTTGCAACTCCCGAATGCTTGCACTTGTTCCATCGCCATGCGATCGAGGTATTGGTATTCCGGTGGCGTCAGTTCTGGCCAGCGAATATTTCCCGAAACCAACTCTTCCCTGGTATATCCAATCATCTCTAAAAAGGCCTCATTAGCTCCAGTAATTGTGCCTTCTATATCCCAAAAACCAATACCACTCATGTTTGATTCTACCACACTGCGGCACCGTATTTCGCTTTCTCGCAAAGCTATTTCTGTCTGTTTAGCTATGGTAATATCGGTGAGAATTATCCCGGCTCCAATTGTTTCTCCGTTTTCATTTTTCACTGGATAGTAGTTACCTATCCAATATCCACAATCTCCCGGTCTTCCTTTAGATTCACCGCTAATCTCTACATTCAAAATCGGCTGACTGGTTTCTAAAACTTGCTGGATTAAAGATGCAAATTGGGCCGCAGATTCTGGCAAAAGTTCGCGGAAGTCTTGACCCAAGTGTTGTTCGGTGGTCAAACCGTTGAGTTCTGCTAAGACTTGATTGATGCGAATATAGCGCATTTCGCGATCGAGAAAACAAATCCCCAAAGGAGATGCTTCCAACAGCGAGTCAATTAAGGCAAAGGATTCGGATGTTTTAGCCAGTGCTTGCTGCGCTTCTGCATAAAGTCTGGCATTATCAAGACCTAGGGCGACATGGTAAGCTAGGTCTTCTAGCATTGCCAGATCTTCGGAATTGTAGCAGCGACCAGACTTGGAGGTAAAGCAGCTAATAGCACCGATGATCCGTCCCCGTGCCGTAATTGGTACGCAAGCGTGGGAACCTATATTCAGCGATCGCAATACTTCTAGTTCTGCTTCATTTTCGGCTGCTGCTGCTAAAATTTCCTGATTGACCTCAGTAATTAGTTCGGATTTTCCCGTGCGTATTACTAGGGGATAGCCGTTGACAGAGTTATTGTCGATCGGCTTGGGCACACTCAACTTATTCATCGCATCCAGCATGGAGGCTTCTGCGTGAGCAACAGCGACTAGGTGAATTTTGCGATCGATTTCATCGGTCAGATGAATGTAGCACCCCTCTGCTGCCGTCTCCACAGCCAATTGTGCGACATTTTGCAACACAGTTTCCCCATCAAAGCTCGCTGCGAGCATTTTGCTGACTTCTGCTAAAAAGCGCGATCGTTGTTGTTCTATTTCAGCTTTTTCCCTAGCTGTTTGTTCTATTGTAAGTTGACGTTCCGTGACATCTCTAACCATGCCAACGTGTCCGATCAATTCGCCAGAGTCGGAAAACATCGGGGAGCAACTAACGTTAACCCAACGGACAATTCCCTCGGATATTTGGAGGCGATATTCCATCGCATATTCTCCACTTTCGCGCATATAATACAGCCACTGAGTCAACACTAACTCCCTGTCTTCGGGGTGAATACAATTCTGCCAGCTACTACCTAGAATCTCCGCATAACTCATGTCATAAATAGCCTGACATCGAGAGTTTGTATAGGTGTAGTGCCCTTGAATATTCGCCATAAAAATGCCCACAAGCGAACAGGAACTTAAAGAACGAAATAGCTCTTCTTGAGCTTGCAGCGCTTCCTTCGCTACTGTCAATTCTGCCGTTCGCTGTTTGACTCTAGTTTCTAGATCAGAATAGGATAAAGTTAGGGGAATTTCTGTTTTTTGGCAGTCGGCAATCTCGATATCAATTACTTTATAAATAATATCTCGTTCTGTTTTTAGTTCTTTTTCTTGAGAATTTAAGCCAGCATACCAAGCGCTCACCATTGCAGTAGCAAAACATAATACCCCAAAAGTTGACGGGAAGAACCTCAAGATTAACAAAATAGTCAGCAGCAGAGCCACGCCTATGGCAAATGCAGCCATGCTATAAGGTTTAACGGGCAAAGGTAGTACCGGAAGCAGACTCATTTTGGTTGACCTGTGGCGATGGCGTTAATTTTTGACTTTGTAAATAAATATTAATAAGAATTATTTCTTTTTTATTCAGTAAACCATATTTATTTAGGACTTGCCATCATCCCTGGGACTGATTTGAAAAAGTCAATCGATTTTAGATTTTAGATTTTAGATTGACCCCACGGATAAATGCTCTTTCTTGAGGATTTTAGATTTGAGATTTTGGATGGATTCCACGGATAAATCCGGGGGCTTGTACCATCAACAAATTCTTGGTCAGCAATCCTTAGTAGTAGTCAGAGGGAAGAAGGAAGATTTTTTCAATTCTCCCCCTCTCTCTCCCACTCTCCCACTCTCCCCCTCTCTTCCCCTCTTCCCCTCTTCCCCTCTTCCCCTCTTCCCCTTTCCTTGCTATTCTGGACGAAGGGACAAATTAGACTGGCTGATTTTTGGGAGCAAATTAGATGAACAACAAGCTGGCAAAAATTATCGGACTATTTTTCGCAGCAGCAATTACGTTCGGATTTATCGGTTACGCACTTCAAAATCCCAACTCTGCCAGCAACTCAGTTATGTCGATCGGCTTTTTCAATGATACCATCGCGACCGCAGGTGCGATCGACAACAAACGCGACCAGATTTATCTCAACGGCACCTGGCAATTTGTCCCCGCCATCGGCAACCCCCAAAATCCCCCCCCATCCCCAAGCTGGGGTTCCATCCAAGTACCCGGAAACTGGCAAGAAGAAAAAAACGAATCCATACCAGGAATCATTTCCCGTGGCACCGGCCCAGCTTGGGAAAAATTCAACAGCCAACAACTATCAAAAGCTTGGTATCAGCGCACCATCGAAATTCCAACTGACTGGAAAAATCGCAGAATATTCATCGATTTAGCCAGAGTCAGTACCGATGCCATCATCTTTATCAACGACATCAACTGTGGTCAAATTGAATGGCCCTACGGCACAATTGAAATTACTAAAGTAGCCAAACCAGGTCAAAATACAATATCCATTTTAGTCGCAGCAGTCTCCGACGAAAAAGACAAAACCGTGATCATGGGCCCCACAGAAATCTACACCACAAAATCCAACCTACAATCACGAGGAATCATCGGCGAAGTCAGAATTTTCAGTCTGCCACCAGGCCCGCTAATTAGTGACGTATTCGTCCAAACTTCCACCAGAAACCAGCAAATTAAATTAGATGTAGAACTCAAAGATATCAAACAAAACAGTCAGATTCAACTTGTCGCTCAAATGCTCGACGAAAAGGGCAAAGTAGAGCAAAAATTTACAGGCACTGCCCAAGTTCAAGCTAAACCAATTCAAACCGTAAAAGTCCAGTGGGATTGGAAAAACCCTCGCCTTTGGGATCTCGGCAAACCCAACCTTTACACCCTGAAATTACAAGTAAAAGGAAGCGGCATTAATACACAGTATGACCAACCATTTGGCTTCCGGGAATTTTGGATAGAAGGACGTAAATTTTTCTTAAATGGCACAGAATTTCGTCTGCGACCAACCTTACATTCCGAGAGTTGGGAAAGCGGCACTGTCGAAGGTTCCGATAAATTAATTGAAGGCTACAATAAAGCTGGTTTCAATATAGTAGAAACCTGGCCTTGGAATCACGACGAACGAGGCAAGTCGCACTTCCGAGAACTATTTTCCGAAAGGGCAGACCTCAAAGGATTTCCAGTTATGGCACCCGCTTTAGACATTAGTTTACTCGCTTCAAATGGAAGTTGGAATAATCGCCAAATAAGAGACCGCTGGAAATCACGAATGACGGCAGAAATGCGTCGCTATCGCAATCATCCATCAATATTAATGTGGTCAACCAGTCCTAACTTTTTTGGTAATACCGATGACCAAAATCCCCGTCGCATTGGCAAGAAAGTAGTAGCAGGAACTCTTGATGCAAATCGTTTGCGGGACATTACAACCTTGGGAAATGAATCTTTTGCCAATATGAAATCTGTTGATCCAACTCGACCTGTGATGGTACACCAAGGCGCGAATTTTGGTGATGTTTATGCGCTGAACTCTTACTTAAATGTAATTCCATTGCAAGAAAGAGAAGAATGGATTTCTGAGTGGAGTAAAACTGGAGAAATGCCATACATGGTAGTAGAATTTGGCACACCACTACACGCCACAATGATGCGAAATCGAGCGGGATTTAGCAACGTGATTCTTAGCGAACCTTTGATGACTGAGTTTGCCGCAATTTATTTGGGTAAACAATCCTATGAACTAGAGAAAACCGTCTATAAAAATAAAATTCGTGAGCAATTTGTCAAAGGTCAAGAATACAAAAGTTGGCATCTTAATCAAGAGTTAGATTTTGCACCAGCTTTTCAAAAGTTGCAGCAGTTATTCAATACGAATACTTGGCGGAGTTGGCGAACCTTCGGGATGTCTGGGGGGATGATTCCTTGGAGTGATGGTCATGGTTGGCAAGTTTCAGATGCTGGTAAAACTAAGGTAGATATTGGAGAATTTCAACCGGGAAGGCGCGGTGTTTATTTGAAACAAGTCTCCAAGAAGATGCTATATCATTTGCAACCAGAAGCTTATACTACCCAACCCGGTGGCGAGGCAATTATGAAAAATAATGGCCCGACTTTGGCTTGGATTGCTGGTTCTAGTCCAGCTTTTACTGAGAAAGACCACAGTTTTTGGGCGGGGGGAAAACTGGCTAAACAAGTAGTATTAATTAACGATACTAGGGCGAAACAAGATTTTACTTTTAGTTGGCGAGTTTTGCTGGGGGGACGAGAAGTTGGAAAGGGCGAGAAGCAGGGAACTATTGACACGGCAGGGACGCTGTTTTTCCCAATTGATGTGAAATTGCCAAATGATATTTCAGGTAAGGCTGATGGCGAAATTAGTCTAACTGCAAAAGTGGGCGATCGCACTCATGCCGATATTTTCACCTTCCGGGCTTTTAGCACTCCCGCCAAAATCAAGGATACGATCGCCATATTTGACCCAGTTGGCAAAACATCGGCGATGTTAAAACAATTAGGCCATGAACTTATACCGTGGAATGGTTCGCAAGTTTCATCATTATTAATTATCGGTCGGGAAGCATTTTCTAGCGGGCAAAATCTGCCGGGAAATTTAGAGACTTTTGTGCGGAATGGCGGCAAAGCAATTGTGTTTCCCCAGCGACGAGAATGGCTACGAGATAAGGGTTTACGAGTTGCTGAACATATTAGTCGTCGCGTCTATCCAATTGATAGTAACCACCCGGTAATTAGTGGTTTGGATGAAACTGATTTGCGGGATTGGACTGGGGAAAGCACATTGCTTGAATCTTACCCAGATACAATTCAAAAACCGTCAAGATTGAGTCCAGCAAATACGCCTTGGTACGGCTGGCATTGGGGAAATCGTGGCGGTGTCAGCAGCGCTTCTATTGAGAAGCCACACCGCAGTTCTTGGCGACCAATTTTAGAATCTGAATTTGATTTAGCTTATTCGCCACTGATGGAATTGGATTACGGAAAAGGGCGGTTGATTTTAAATGAGTTGGATTTGGAAGACCATTTTGCTGTTGATCCTGGGGCGATGCAATTAGTCCAAAAACTTGTGAGTTATGGGATGGATGCTATTGTTTCTGGGAAGCCAAATAAAGTGGTGTTAATTGGGGGAGATGGGGATGCGAAGAAGTTGGATAATTTGGGGGTGATTTATCAGCGGGCTAATGGGCTTTCTAAAGATGTTGGTTTGGTAATTGTGGGGGCCCAAGCGAATGTGAAAGATGCTGATTTGCGCGGTTATTTGAATGGTGGTGGTAAAGCGTTTTTCTTGCCTCGTCAAGTGCCTGTTGCGGGTTTGGGGGTGAGTTTGCAGCCAGCTAAGAATTTCGGCGGTTCCTTGGCGGTTCCGGCTTGGGACGAGGTGAAGGGCGTTAGTAGTTCGGATTTGCGATCGCGCTCTTTTTATGATACTTGGTTAATTAAGTCTGGGGGTGATATTGATTCTGATGGTTTGTTAAGTCGGGTTGCTGTAGGTGACGGTGTGGCGATTTTCTCTCAGCTTGACCCAGATATTTTGAATGCTGATGCTAAGACTTATTTTCGTTTTACTCGCTGGCGACAAACACGGGCGAATGCTCAGATTTTAGCTAATTTGGGGGCAAGTTTTAAGACGGATGGGGTAGTGTTTAATGGTTCGAGTCAGGAGTTTTATCACTCGGATTATAGGACTGATTTTGAGAATGGGGATGATCCTTATCGGTATTATAGATGGTAGATATTACCACTCTATTTCAGTAATATCAATTCCGGCTGCACCGGAATGATATAGAGGAGACGGCAGTGCCCATAGGTGTCAACTTAAGCCTGAAAGCCTTGATAAATCTCGTTTTTCCCTA
>NZ_JAKJHX010000050.1:0-1093 GCF_021648855.1 Tychonema litorale BBK16
TCTTGAACGAATCTGCTGAAAGAACTGAGCTGATAGAAAAGCTTCTGGATATTGGTGCTGCTCTTTCCAGCGCGCAAGATTTAGGCGATTTATTAAACTTAATTTTATCCAAAAGTCGGGAAATTACTTACAGCGATGCTGGCAGTGTTTATCTAGTAAATCACAGCGATGAAACATCTAAACTGCTGTTTAAGGTAGCCCAAAACGCTTCAAAACCGGGACTCTCATTTAGGGAATCTGCCCTACCGCTGACAGACAAAAGTTTAGCGGGCTACGTGGCAATTACAGGTCAAAGTTTGAACCTGTCGGATGCTTACAATTTGCCACCAGGAGTGCCATACCAGCTAGATACCAGTTTTGACAGAGATATCAATTACCGAACTTGCTCTGTAATGGTGCTGCCGATGCAAAACCGACAAGGGGAGACAATCGGTGTACTGCAACTGATCAACCGCAAAACAAAGGCAGAGACGGTGCTGACAGCCGAAAATGCCTGGGAATCGACGCAGCATTATTCGGAGTGGGAAGAAAGGATAGTTCGATCACTCGCTTCTCAAGCGGCAATCTCGATCGAGCGCAATCAACTACAAGAAAGCATAGAACACTTGTTTGAAGGCTTCGTCAAGGCGTCGGTGCAAGTCATAGAAGCCAGAGACCCCTGTACCTACGGCCACTCAGAGCGAGTAGCAGCCCTGACTGTGCGCCTGTCAGAAGAAGT
Organism: Tychonema litorale BBK16; assembly: GCF_021648855.1. Taxonomy (GTDB): domain Bacteria; phylum Cyanobacteriota; class Cyanobacteriia; order Cyanobacteriales; family Microcoleaceae; genus Microcoleus. The sequence goes on from NZ_JAKJHX010000050.1 coordinate 719, forward strand.
CAACAGCACTACCAACGGATGGTTGCGCCCTATTTACTTTAATACTCGCCAAATTCAAGAAATTCGCTACGCAGCCTTGCTTCACGATTTTGGCAAAATCGGAGTTCCAGAAGCAATTTTAACCAAGCAGAAAAAGCTCTACCCTTCACAGCTAGAAATCATTCGCCACCGTTTTGCCTTAGCTCAGCGGACGATGGAAATGGAATGCGTTCAGTCTAAATATAAATACTTGCTTGAGCATTCAGCTTACCGAAAACATCCTAGTGAAGAACCAGAATGTGCTCAATGTCAGGAAATAGAACAGCTAGACAGTAAGCTAGCAGATACAAAAACCAGATTAGCAGAATACTGGGAAGTGCTGCTAGAGGCTAACGA
>NZ_JAKJHX010000050.1:1193-34240 GCF_021648855.1 Tychonema litorale BBK16
CAGATACAAAAACCAGATTAGCAGAATACTGGGAAGTGCTGCTAGAGGCTAACGAGCCTCACATTTTGGCAGAGGAACCCCTAGCTCAACTCCGAGAACTTTCTCGACAAACTTACAGAGATATAGACGGCGCAATTAAACCCCTACTCACCCAAGATGAAATCTTACAATTGATGGTGTCAAGGGGCAGCCTGACACTGGAAGAACGAGCAGTCATAGAGTCTCATGTAACTCACACCTATGAGTTTCTGAAGCAAATTCCTTGGACAAAAGATTTGAAAAATGTTCCCGACATTGCTTACGGACATCATGAAAAACTCGACGGTACAGGTTATCCGCAAGGTCTAAAGCAGTCAGAAATTCCAATTCAAGCTCAAATAATGACGATCGCAGATATTTATGATGCCTTGACAGCAGGCGATCGCCCCTACAAGCGCGCTCTGCGTATAGATGCCGCTATGAAAATTTTACGACAAGAAGCCGCTCACAACAAAATCAATAGCGATTTGTTAGAACTGTTCGAGCACCGTCAAGTCTTCAGCGTCCTCGGACACAATTTGGATGTGAATTCAGTCGAATTGGTCTAGACGATTTGGGCAAGCAGTGCTAAAAAGTAAATATACTAGCTGTTGCTTGCTGAACATTTCATAGTCGGGATAGGGCATTGCCACGACTCTAAATGGGCGCTGAGGGATTGTAAGACTACTTCGGTAGCAGAACCCAATGAAGCGTCAAGAATCACCGCACTTTTAGGGCGGTGAGTATGTCAAATCAATAAAATCAGTCATCAGGAAAAAAATCAGAGAAAAAGTCAAAATTTTGGTCTCGTTTTAAAGTAGACTACTGTGGCAAATACTGACCACATAGAATACTAGAAAAGTTTCTTTGTCATCGGTGTGAGGAGGAGAATAAATATGTCGAAATTTTTGTGGAATTATCTACTGATCAGTCCAGCAGTCTTAGGAGCTACCCTAGTAGTTTCTTCGAGCGCGATCGCAGCAGACGCTCAACCCGCTGCTGAGGCTACCAAGCCTCAAATTGCCAAAACTGCAATCGCCGAAATATCCGAAGCTAAGCTCAATGCTTTAGCCGCCGTTCCTTCAGGAACCGCAGCCCAGACAATTGAAGAAATTTCCCAAGTTCCAGCCAGCGAAATTCAGCTAGGAAATGCAGCCACTGATGCTCAGGCTGCTACTGAGAATGCGATCGCAGTCAACACAGCTACAGAAAAAGCATCAGAACCAAAGAGTGAATCTTTAGCAGCAATTGAACCCACAGTTGTTCAGCAAGAAGCAACTTCGGCAGTTGTGGCTCAATCAGAAACAACTGTTCCCGCAGTAGTAGCAGAGTCGGCACAACCAAGTTTGGCCAAACCCGCTGAATCAGTGGCCCAAACCACCGCACCAGCAACTCAAAACCCCAGCGCTACACTAGAACAGCTCAGCCAGTACAGCACCGAAGGTGCAGCCGAAAGTGAAACTCAAGGTCAAGTGACCTCAGTCTCTCAACTTTCCGACGTGCGTCCCACAGACTGGGCATTCCAAGCACTGCAATCCCTCGTCGAGCGCTACGGCTGTATCGCAGGGTATCCTGACGGCACTTTCCGTGGCAACCGGGCAATGACCCGCTACGAATTTGCCGCTGGTTTAAACGCTTGTTTAGATAAAGTTAACGAACTAATCAGAGCAGGTACGACCAACTTAGCAACCAAACAAGACTTGGCAGCCCTCCAACGGCTCCAAGAAGAGTTTGCAGCGGAACTAGCAACCCTGCGTGGTCGAGTAGATGCCTTGGAAGCTCGGACATCCGAACTCGAAGCCAACCAATTTTCCACCACTACCAAGCTGACTGGGGAAGCAATTTTCGCCCTCAGCGACGACTTTGGTGGCAGTGCAGGCTTTTTTGGCAGAGACCGCAGAAGAATCGGCAGTAACGAAAACGAAGCTGTCTTCCAACAACGGGTACGTCTCAATCTAAACACTAGCTTCACTGGCAGAGACTTATTGCTGACCAGACTGCAAGTCGGCAACGGTCGAAACTTTAACTTTGGGGCTACCAGCGAAGGCACTCAAACTTGGAACGTAGTCAACAGAACCGACAACGTTTTTGCCCTCGACAGCTTGCTGTACAAGTTTCCTCTCAGCCGCCGGACGAACGTTACCATTGCAGCCAACGGTGGCGTTTGGGACGATATCATCCCGACTGTCAACCCATACTTTGAAGACTTTGACGGTGGCAACGGGGCCTTGAGTACCTTTGGACAGCGGAACCCAATTTATCGCCTAGGTGGCGGTGCGGGTATTGGCTTTGATTATGCCTTTGGCGGCAGAGGATTGCTGGGTGGCGTGTTCGGCCCAACTTCCCTGTCCTTCGGCTACTTGGCATCAAATGCAGCCAATCCCAGTAAAGGTGCGGGTTTGTTCAACGGCGACTACGCAGCGATGGGGCAGTTAACTTTTACCCCCGGACGTAACTTGCAAGTTGGTTTGAACTATAACCACGGTTACTTTAGCAGAGGTAACTTTGGGTTTGACAATGGTTTAGGGAATGGCTCAGGCAGACTGGGCGGTTTCACCGGTACCGGCGTTGCCAACTCCATCAACGGTTTGAGTGAGGGGTTTGCAGGCTTCCGCAGTCGTAAAGTTGTCAGCAATTCCTACGGCGCTCAGGCTTCGTTCCGACTGAACCCAAGGTTTATCGTTGGGGGCTGGGCTGGTTTAACTAATGCTCGCGTCATCGGGATTGGCGATGCGAGAATTTGGAACTATGCAGTTACTTTGGCTTTACCCGATTTAGGGAAAGAAGGCAACTTGTTGGGCTTTGTGGTAGGTCGTGAGCCTTACTTGGATAAACTTGAGGCTTCGGGTAATTTGGGTAGCTTCAGAAATGATCCTTCGTGGCACGTTGAAGGCTTCTACAAGTACCAGCTCACAGATAATATTTCTGTGACTCCGGGAGTAGTTTGGATTACTAACCCTAATCAAGATAACGGTAATGATGATGTCATCATTGGTACTCTCAGAACTACTTTCAGTTTCTAGGAACAGGTTCACTGAAGGCAGAATGAGTAATACTTTTTCTGCCAAGAACTCTCAAGTTTAAAGTTAGCCCTGCTATAGGCAGGGCTTTTTTTGTGCGATTGCCTAATTCATCTCAAATCCGGTAGCATCGGAATTATTAGTAGCCGAAATTAGGACACGGCAGTGCCGTGTCCTACAATACTATTGTCGGTAGGGACACGGCACTGCCGTCTCCTCTAGTATCATATAGCAGTCGCCAAGGTGCTTTGGTCGTTGAGCGTAGTCGAAATGTCCACTTCGACTCCGCTCAGTGACCGGAAGTGTCCTAACAGTCTTGGCAGTTGCTATATATGCTGAAAACTTGATTAGTACATTTTCGACAATGAATTAGTGGGAATTTAATTAATAAATTGACATACTCAGCGTACCTTTAGGTGCGGTGAGTATGTCCACTAGCCTTTACCGTCGCGTAATGGAGAATAGCGGGCTCGAACCGCTGACCCCTACAATGCCATCGTAGTGCTCTACCAACTGAGCTAATTCCCCTTTTGTTTCGCGCTCTTTATCATGCCTTAACTTACCGATATTTGTCAAGCTTTTTTGCAAAATTAATTTCTAATCGTTGACTGGAAAGGCTTTCGGTTTTTTGTCAAAAAACGGCTCCTCGCTTAACCGCAATTTTCCATCTCTACTACGATTAGTAAGTATGTTGCGAAATTTCGCTTAAATGACTCAGGCAAGACCCCATCAGGAAGTAGACGACTATCAGAGCCGCGGCCGAGACGGCGACTAGCGTGCCGGCTAGCATTAGTGAAAATTCCCGTTGTGCGATCGCCTCCTGCATTAAATGCAAAGACCACGCAACTAGGGCAACATCAATTATTAGAATAGAAACTAGCATAAGTTACGTTTTGTAACACCTCACCTATTGTAACAAAACTTTTGGCTCAGTGCAGATATGCTTATACGCATTTAAGTATTGCTGTTAAACGGACGGGGAGCAAGGAAAAGGGAGGCTAACGTAATGATAGCTTTTCTTAATAATTACGATATGCAAAGTAGATGAGAGCTAGCTCTGCTTTTGAGAGGCGGTTGGAGTTGAAAGTGGGCGATCGCTCTTTTTTTGAGAGGGAAGGGTGCGATCGCCCAAATGGTAATCCGATCTACAATAGGAACTGTATGCAGATAAACTTATAGTCGCATTCGCATCAATTCTACCTCAATCATCTAATCGCAAATCGCGCCGGAAATAAAAGCGATCGCTCTTGGTATCACTTCCCTTTTCTCGGCCTGCATAACCTGTCAGCGGAGAAGAAAGTTCTACTAAAATTTCGTGCAACTCTTCGCGCGATAACTGCTTGGGTGGGTTAGACATTGAATAAGCACCACTAAGAGCATCGACACTTGCTTGTTCAGAACCTGTAGTTTCTAAATACTTTTTGAGAATAGAAAGAACGTGCGATCGCAAGTTAATTTCTTGTTCAACTTGCTCAATATATTTAGCAACTTCATCATCAGATTTTCCCGGTTTTAAGTATTCTTTCAGTTTAAATAAGTCCACCGAGTTAGGATAATTACTTTGAAGTTTAACCAGTTTTTCAAGCGTCTCAGGGTTCATAATCGCCATACCGTGTAATTGTGCTGCATCCTTAAGTTGCGGGGTAGGTTCACCAGGGCCAATAATCAGCTTAGTGACTCTTCTGAGTAATGCTGGATCTCTCAGGCGTAGCGTTCCTAAATTCAGTAATTGAACTGCTGTATCGTTAGGAATTTTTTTACCCGCTTTGCACTCACCAACCAGAGGGTAAGGTTTTGAGCAGAATAAATCTAAACCACCAGCACCACCTTTGTGAGCATAATCTATGGTAAATCCCAAAAACTCAAGGCTATCGCGCACTACATTTTCAAAGTCGGTTCCTGCTTGATAGTTGCTGATACTTGTATCTAGTTCTTTGGTGCGATTTCCCAAAGCTGCTATAGTTTTTATCCAAGCTAAATCCGGTTGGATTGGTTTTACAGGCTTGTCGCTACTCCAACCGAGAAATATTTTGATTTCTGCGTCTAGTTGTTTGGCGTTTGGGTTGGTTTTTGATAAATGCACTAATGCACTTTGCAACTCTTCCAATTCTGGATGTTCGGGCGGCTCTAGTTTTTCCAGTTGTTGACGGCGTTTGGCAAAGATAGACTCGCTCAACACAGGCGTTGAATCAGTAACATTTAGAGACTTTGGCAAAGATACAAAATTGCCACTAGATTGCACTGGCATTTCCAGCGGCTGAGGCAGCAAATAAACCCGCAGGTAAGCTACAAAAATATAAGGACGCTGCTGGAGAATTTGCTGTAATGCCTCTGTTTTCCAAACTGTTAATCGCGACAAAGCCTCTAATGATTCAGGTTCATGCTCCATTTTGCACAATTCGCACCTAGCCCAAGCTTTGATCGAAACTTTATCTAAAACTACCAGGGGTAGTTCTAATTGCCCTGACTCTGAAAACAAGCTCATTTGCTTAGGTTTCATCAAGGGCATATTAGAATTATCGGCTGGATAAAGTGCATATTGTTCTCCCGGATTAAACATTCGCCAAACTATGGCTGCAATCATTCGCCCTTGGATTAAAGCTTCTACGTCTGGGGCAGGCAAACGGATAGCTTTGTCAATGTTGACTAGCGACATCAGAGTATTTGTGACAATATGAAGTGGATAGTTTTTGAAGCCTTAATTAAACTCGCTGAGTAAATTCTCGCACGACTTATCTAATTCTTCTGAATCAGATAGATCATCTATAATAGACTCGGCTACAGTTACGGGTTCATCTTCAATCAAATCTGTAGGAACCTGATAGGACGGATCGCTCAGAATCTCTTTAAGCAAGGGGTTGCTAGTCCCTAGCATTTTCTCAGCACCTTTTTCTGCAATAAAATTGAAAATTTGCTCTTCACTCACCCCATAATCTACTTCGCGCTTCTGATGAACAGCCCGAATAGCTAACAGGGGTTTAATTTCATCTTCTTTGAGTTCGACATATTCTCCACCTTGCTGTTTGATGAGCGGTATAAGATACTTTTGTTCGAGGTATGAAGTAATCTTTTTTGTCTGGGAACGAACCAAACAACCGCGAGTCAAATTAAAACTTTGGTAATCATTTAACCTTTTCAAACCTGCGCCCAATCCTTTGCCACCAGCATACTGAAGCACTGCTACTCCAATTGTTACATCTGTTCCGTTGTCTTTGACAATTACCTTAAAATTGATGTAATCATTTTTGCGTCCACGTTGCGTAACTTTATCTGTGGCTGACTGAACTGTCACCCTTTCCACCGTCTGACCAATCAAACTCTGAAATCCAAATAAAATAGCATCAGCTAGCAGATAATTATCTTCTAAAGAATTTCCTACCTCTTCTTCTAGCTCTTTGATAAAAGCAAGTTCAACTGGATCGGAAATTTCTGCATCTTGATTGTTTTCATTGACATTCAAAATCGGAGGCTTGCAATGCTCTCTGCACCACTTCAAAACCTCTCTAACAGTGGGTTTTCCTTTGCCAAGCTCGCTGAGTTGAATTTGAGTGAATGGATAAATTGGCTCAGGAGGAATTAAGTTTTGTAGTTGATAATATTTGTCTAACCAAAAGCTAACTAAGTTAACAATTGATTCTGCATCCATATATTTTAAGTCAATCGGATTACCATGAGCAGAAACCTTATTGAACACTCCACCAGGTAGCTGTTTGACTTTATTGCTCCATTGAGCAGGCATCATTACACTCAGTATCAAACCCCGGTTGAGATTTTGGAACAAATCTTTGATTAAGCTAGCAACAATTTGGCTGATGTGTAATCCACTAATATCATCGTAGGCATCAGGCGTGTCTAACTCATCAAAGCAAATGACAAGTTCGTTGTACTGACTAATCAAATCTAAGATTTGCAGAACCGCATCAAAAGATTGTCTCTGGCTGGGTAATTCCAGTTCGTTGGATTTGTATTGAGCTAGCTCTTGACCTTCCAGCCATTTGATTGCATAGAGTGATTGATCGTCTGAAAGAGTCCAAAAAATCGCTTTAACAATATCTGGATCGCTTACATCTTTGGCTTGCAAAAATCTTTTGGTAAGCCCCTTTATCGATTTCTTTACTTGAGATGGTTTGCCATTTTTGAATTTTTCAACTAAATCAGGAGGAGAATAATTTTTGGGATTTGATGTATCAGCTTTTAAAGCATCATTGCTCATTGCTGTTGCTAGTTCTTGCCACTGTTTCACCCCTTGTCTGCCAATTTTACCCAGGCTTTCGGCTAAAATTCGCTGGAATCCTTGCTTAATTTGATTGATGTTACCGTATTTATTCGCGTAGACAAACAATCCCCCTCCTTTAGCCTGTAGGCGGTGGCGGATGCGGCTAATAATGTGAGTTTTGCCTGTGCCATCCTGAGCAGTTATCGCGATCGAGGTTGTCGGGTATTGACCGGCACGAATTTGGTCGAGTGCATGAAATACAGCGTCAGAGGCGTGAGCATTGATTGTTTCAACATCAAAGAATTCGTTTCCCCAAACATCGCTCGCATTGAGAAAAGGAGGTTTAGCAAATGGGTTCTGACTTAAAAGAGCGGCGTTCAGGTCTTCAATGGAAGAAAAAGAAGAATTAGTCATGATTTTTTGTGTGAGGTTAACGAATTTACAAAGGGATTTAGGTCAATTTTAGGAATTTAGCCGTTTGACATAGTAACGGAGTACGCCGAGTGCAGTTTTGATGGAATCTTCAGCTTTATCGATCGTGATATCTGTCATTTCACCCCCGATTAGCTGAAAAATGTCATTAGCCTGCATTTCCAACAGCCACTCATTGAATTGCGATCGCCCAACTCTTTCCCCGATCGCGCGTCGCATCCGATAAATCGGCACTAAATCGTCTAAGTTATAATCTCGGTTCAATGTGTCGTATACATCCAACGCCACAGACATAAATTCTTCATAGGATGCGATCGCCCCTACATCCCCTTTCCCCGCCTCAACACCAACAGCCACCCCACCATCCTCATGTCGCATCCATTTCAACAAAGCATTTCCCAGCCGAGCACCCATTTGAGAACCATCAAACTCAAACAAAGAATCCTGACTTTTCAAACCCGCCGCTAAAACCTCTTTCCCCTTCGCAGTCAATTCCACCTGCGATCGTCCTTTTTCACGCAAATATGCGATCGCCCCAGACTCCTCCAGTTCCTTCAAAACCCCCTCATAAGTCTTTTTATTCTCATTAGTTCTCGCAATCAGCTTAGTCAACTTCCCTTGATTAACCTTACTTTTCCCTTCCCCCTCATTCCACAAATTCAACAGCACCCGAACTTTTGCCTTCGCATCCCACATCGCTTGCTTTTCGGCAATCAAAGTCTTAGAAACCGTAATTTCATCGTTCTCAGACATATCCATACCTTCAAATACTTGTTCTTACAATCGAATCTTACCAGGAATCTTGCTAAAAAATATCTAAACTTTTCAGCAAAAAGTAGCATGAGACTGCGTACAACCTATGCAAATTTTCTGGTGATAACCCATCCCAGAACCTGTCCGTTCAATTATTGTTAACTATTAATTGTAGTTTAGACTAAACTCCAATTCTCTTCCTTCGCGTCCTTTGCGCCTTCGCGGTTAAATCATTCCGATACAACTGAAATTGATATCATAAGTCAGGACACGACATTGCCGTATCCGACCTTGCTAAACCAAATCAGCTAATTTACATATTTGTTTTAACTTGTTAATATTAACCTTTAGATTTGAGAAATGTGGGGCGCTAGGATTATTGGGAATTTCGTCACCGATTAAATAGAGATAATTAGCCTGAGCATAACTTGATAGAGCATAAAAGAAACCATCTAAATAACCGAAAGGAAAGATTTCAATTACTGTGATATTTTCACGAATAAACAGTAAATTTGTTAAAGCTGAACCACAGACGGATATTATAACATCTGCATTGTAATATATTTCAGCTTGCTCCTGTATTGTTCTCCCTTGCATTGTCAGGGATTCAAAGCCGATACTTTCTAAGTATTCTATAACTTCATTGTCATTGATCACCTCACGATGGTCTACCTTGCCGCGTTTTACATATAAGCGTTTTGGATATTTCGTATTTGCAGAATTATCTTTAGGTAAAAACAGGTTCCTGGCAAATCTATAGCCAAAAATAGTTGGGTATTTATGGCCATTGTTTTGAATTTTTCTGTCAATTACACAAGTAATTGCTCTATCAGATTTAGAGGGGAAAGTAACTACTTTTTCTTCTTTTATACCAAGGGCAACTAGGGTTTCTCTTTGGAAATTTGCTAGGGAACCACCTATATAGTAATAATCAATTTCTTGTCGATCCATGAATTTCCAATATATCTCTAGCATCGGCAAGGTGTAAATAAACCAATGCCCATAATTTTGAGGCATTGTATTGGATAAATATGCCATTGTTCCCGGCAATTTTTGATAGTTTGCAGATATTTCCTCTCTGTATACTGGCAGTTGTTCAAATTCAATATCTTTTTCATATATGACTTTGAGATCGGGAGTGATGATGTGATTATTGGAAAAGGAAAATCCTGGTTTCCTGGCATCTATCATTACTGATTCAACTTCATTTTTAAAAGGAGTAATAATTTCCAAGAAATCACACTCTAAAAATTTTGGTGGTTGAATCTGAATATCTTCTTGAGTGACTAATTTATGGATTTTTATATCTGGATCGTTGCCAAAATATCGATCGGCATTATCAATACTGAGTTGGATAACTCCCCTGGCGTAAGGTCTAAAGAGAATATAAACTTTAATGATATATTTAAGCTGATTATATAGTTTTGAAGCTAAATCTCGGAGATAGCCTCTCTGAAAGTTGCTAATGAGTGAATTTGCCATAAGTTTTTGCTTTTCCGATTAAAAAAAATATTTTAACACTTACTGATTATACACAACAGCAGATCTATTTTACACAAGAACTGGATAATTTGGCGTGCGTGCTCTGCGATCGATGTAAAAATGCAGTCACAGCAACGTTTTCAGTTTTGCAGAATTCCACGCCACCCAGAAGATGTAGTCATTGTAACCGTCTTGGCGGTTAAGACGTTTTGGAACACTGAAAGTATTGCTGTGACTGCATTTTCTTTTTTGCTTGTTCCTTCTGCCGATCGGGGGTTCTGAATATTCCGGATGTGGCAATAGTCACAAGGATAAATAGAAAAGAGTATTTGAGATCTGGGAGAGCGTTTTTTGATGTACAATCATACCCCGTTTACCTCGAAAGATTTAGCCAGATGCAGTTTAGTCCTGCGCCAGCTTGGTAAAAATTCTGCTAGCATGCAAGAGAGTGGTCAAAAGATTGTTGATTACATATATGAACATTTTTCTGACTCCGAAAGTGAACTAAATTCCTGTGCTTTGGTGCGTTTGTTCAAAACCCATCCCTACGGGGCATTAGAAGATTCATTGCAAGTATCCGCCCGTAGTTTGATAAAAGATAATTTGCCTGTGGCAGATATGAAATGTTGGACATTGCTAGCAGCGGCAGGAAAAGAACCGCAGTCTAATTATAGTCTTATTGACAAAAATATAGTCATTCCGTTAGTTAATCAAGAACTGGTAGCTGAAATGCCAGAGATTTCTGAACTGATATTACGGTTTGGTTTAGATATTCCAACAGTCCTTGGTATGGCTCCAGAAAAACTGTTAGAATCAGAACATAAGTTATTAAATCCTTTCTATATACCCAATGCAAAGGACAGCCCATTTATTGCTGAACAAGATTCATTGGTTATTCCCTATGGAGTTAAATCTGTTTTGGGAATTGGTGGACTTCTGCCTTCAGGGAGTTTATTTGTGGTGATGATATTTCTGAAAATTCAAATTTCTCAGAATATGGCAGAAACGTTTAAAAATTTGGCACTGGCAATTAAAACATCCCTTTTGCCTTTTGATGAAGAAGTTAGTTTTAATTCTTCAAAAAAAAGCAGTTTATTGTTACCAGCTAACAATATTGTAGATGCCCAAATTATACAAGTTAGTCAACTGATCGCTTTGACTCGTTTGCTGGATCTTTCTCAGCATGAAATGCTTAGACACGCAGATCGTCTGCAATTGATTATAGGTAAACTGAAGCGCAAAGTTGAGGAAAGAGAGGAACTGGAACAAGTTAATATCGGCGGTTGAAACGGTTTATAGGTAAACCAAGTCTAAGAAATTAATGGGGGTTTAAGTGCGTGATGCTAGGATCAAACCGTACCATTTATCTATTGGTGTTTGCTTTTTGACCTTAAATCCTAAACTTTCAATAACTTGTCGAGTTTCGGCATGACTGTGTCCAGACCACAAGTGATATTCTAAGGAAAGGTTTTGGACGAATTGCCAAATTTCTGTATCTTCAAATAGCAGCCATTCTGCACCTTCGCAATCTATTTTTGCTAAATCAACTTGGCCTCCGATGCGATCGATCGCACTTTTGAACGAAATCATCGGTATGTCGCCGTTGGGGCTGACAGTCGATCGCGTTTTTCCCGATACTTCCCGGATATCGAGCACTACTTTACCATCTTCGGCTCCGATCGCTTCCATGAAGTATTCAAAGTTGGCAATTTGAGACTGATTTTTGAGATATTTTTCCAAGTTGGGATTGGCTTCGTAGGCGTGAATCATCGCTTGGGGAAATCTGTTGCGGGCTGCAATTGAAAACAACCCGACATTTGCTCCAATATCTATAATTTTCAGCAAGGATTGAGGTAATTGCTCTAATCCGTAACAGTCATCTAAAAGGACTTCGATAAATTCTCCATCCATGCCTTTTTCGGATGGCAATTTTACTGGTTGGCGCTTTCCTTGGATAATTAAACTATCGGGTAAATTAAAGTTGGCAACTCTGGGGAATTTTATGCCTAAATTTTTAGCTCTAGTTTTACGTTGCAGAAGTTGAATAATTTTATTGAAAAACATGAGTAAAGATTTTGCAAATGAAATAAGATTGTGATCTGTATATTAACCTGTGCTAGAAAATCAAAAATGTTAGAGTTCGATCGACTGTTTGACACGATCGCAGAATTAGTCATGCTACATTCACCCAGCGGTGTGGAGTCGGAAATTAACCAGCGGTTAATGGAAAAATTCGCCGCCCTGGGTGTGAATGCTTGGCTGGATCGGGCGGATAATGCGATCGCCCTAATTCCGGGCCGAAATCCCCAAAGGTCGATCGCCATTACCGCCCACAAAGACGAAATCGGGGCGATAGTCAAAACTGTCGGTTCCCTGGGGCGCGTGGAAGTTCGCAGATTAGGTGGCGCTTTTCCCTGGGTGTACGGCGAAGGTGTGGTGGATTTGTTGGGCGACAAGCAGACGATTAGTGGGATTCTCAGCTTTGGGAGTCGTCATGTATCCCATGAATCTCCTCAAAAAGCTCAGCAGGAAAGCACTCCCCTGACTTGGGAAAATGCTTGGATTGAAACTAAGTGTACCACCGAGGAATTAGGGTCAGCCGGAGTTCGACCGGGAACGCGGATGGTGGTGGGAAAGCACCGCAAACAGCCGATTCGCTTAAAAGATTGGATCGGAAGCTACACCCTGGATAACAAGGCTTCAGTGGCGATTTTGCTGGCTCTGGCGGAATGTTTGAAAGAGCCTGCGTTGAATGTTTATTTGGTGGCTTCGGCGAAGGAGGAGGTTGGGGCGATCGGGGCTTTGTACTTTTCGCAGCGGCAGCCGTTGGAGGCGCTGATTGCTTTGGAAATTTGCCCGATCGCTCCAGAATACCCGATCGAGGATGGCGTAAACCCGGTGTTGCTGGTTCAGGATGGCTACGGGATTTACGACGAAGGATTGAATGGGGAATTGCGCGCCGCAGCCGATCGCGCGGGCGTAGAGTTGCAGTTGGCGACGATTAGCGGTTTTGGTAGCGATGCTTCGATCGCCATGAAGTTCGGCCATGTCGCCCGCGCTGCTTGTTTGAGTTTCCCCACTCAGAACACCCACGGCTTTGAGATTGCTCATCTGGGGGCGATCGACAATTGTGCTCGTATCCTGAAAGCTTACTGTGACGAGCTTTCCGACGAGTAAGCCTGAAACTGCCAAAAATTTTGGGCGTTGCTGAATCTAGGTATGATTAACTTGCTTAGGCAATTCCCGAAATGTAGGGGCAATTCATGAATTGCCCCTACATTTCGGAGGAAAATCATACTTTAAATCAGCAACGCCAAATTTTGGATGCTTGTGGCACACCTTGAAAATCTCAAATCTAAAATCTAAAATTGTTCGATCGACAATTGTGCTCGTATCCTGAAAGCTTACTGTGACGAGCTTTCGGAGGAATAGAAAAAAACTTTCGCAAAGTAGTTGACAGATTGGGAAAGATTAGCTATTGTAATAAAGGTGCTAAACAAAAGCGACGCGCCCCCATCGTCTAGAGGCCTAGGACACATCCCTTTCACGGATGCGACGGGGATTCGAATTCCCCTGGGGGTATTAAAAATCTAACTCTGATATCGGAATGATATCTAGTAATTGCGACAGGCAAAATGCCAGTTTCAAAAGCCAGATATCATTTTAGTATTTGGGGTGCGATCGAGAAACTTAGTCTTTGATTAGCTGATATCATGCTTGGGAGTTAGACAGCAGAATTTGCAACCGTTCTCGCACAGAACACGACATTTGATAGAAGGAACTCCACTCGACAAAATCAATATCATCTCCTAATTCTCCAGCCCGAAATTTTTGGTAGAACTCAGGGGATGACATTGCATAATGGGTTTCAAATTGCTGTAAATCAGTTTCTAGTTCTGTGGCTTGTTGTTTAGCAATGGCAATTTCGTGAGCGATGATTTTCGACAGCGAAAGTTCTACGACTCCACTCACTTCGCCTCGGTTATAGAGTGCTTCTAAAATTTTGAGTTGTTCGAGAATTTGATGTTGGGTTGCCATAATTTAAAAGTGTTTTATTGGTTGATCCAAAGGGAACTTCCCAGCACTGTTGGAACTGCCTCAACAAAGTCCCGAAAGAATTATCGGAACGGTGGCATTCCTGTCAGTGCGGAGAATCTTTGGATCGAGATGAAAACTCAGCCAAACTTATAAAGAAGATTGGATTGAGTTACGAAAGTGGCGGGGGAACTCCGTCACTCAAAAAAGCCTTTGTAAAAAAGGAAAAAGAAGCCTGCGGTCTAACTGTACTCAGTTGACCGTCAGGTTCGTTCACGACATTGACTGAGCAATATAATCAAAATAAGGAGCGGCTTCCTTCGCATCATCCTGATTGAGCAAAGCCAAAGAAGCTTCTTTCAAACACCGGATAGCTTCCACCATCCCAGGAACAGGAACGCCCAGAGAATTGTACATTTCCCGAACGCCAATCAAACCAATACTTTCGATCGGCTCCTTGTCACCGGCCAAGATACCATAGGTAATCAGGCGCAAATACCAGCCGTAGTCGCGCAGACACAAAGCGCGTTCGCGTTGGCCGTAAGCATTACCTCCAGGGGAGATAAAGTCAGGGCGTTTTTTCCAGAGTTTTTTGCTAGCTTCATCAACAATTTTTTTCTCACTGTCAGAAAGCGCAGTCGCAATGCGTACTCGCTGTTCACCCGTTTTAAAAAAATCTTTGATGCTTTGAAGTTCGCCGGTACTGGGGTAGCGAAGTTCGTCGTCGGCTTGGAGAATTAGTTGGCTAACTACGCTCATAAAAAAATCTCGGTAAATAGGAAACTGATAGTCTTTAGACCTGAGAAGGTACTGCGGAGAAAATTCAAAAACTGCGATCGAGACTTTGAATTTCGGCAGACATTTGGACTCTTTGACGAGTTTTGGTTGCTTCGCCCTAATAGAAGATCGCGATCGACCTCAATTTGAGCTCAGTTGCATTACCATAGTAGATTCTACCACGACTACTTGTGAGCAAATCTAATTTTCCGATCCTGAACACGAAACCAGTAAACCCTTGCCAGCAAGGTCAACTGATTGAAATAGACATTACCGACTTAGCAGACACCGGCGACGGCATTGGTCGTTTTGAGCAGTTGGTAGTGTTTGTACCTGATACAGTTCCAGGCGATCGAGTTGCTGTCCGCCTCCAGCAAGTCAAATCCACCTATGCTACAGCCAAGCTGGAGACACTGATCAAAATTTCGGAACACCGCATCCGACCCAACTGCATTGTCGCCGACAAGTGTGGCGGCTGTCAGTGGCAACACGTAGATTATGACTATCAGCTTAAAACCAAGCAAAATCAAGTCATTCAAGCCTTAGAAAGAATTGGCGGATTTAGTGATTTACCCTGCGATGAAATTTTAGCCGGAAAAATCGATAATTTCCCCCAATTTTTGGGATACCGCAACAAAGCAACCTATCCTTTAGCCAGATCTGCGGCAGGTCAAATTCAAGCTGGTTACTATCAAAAAGGCACTCACAAATTAGTCAACCTAAATCAGTGTCCAGTCCAAGATCCGCGCCTCGATCCTTTATTAAAAGAGGTCAAGGAAGACATTCATTGGATGAAGTGGCCAGTCTACGATGAAAAGGAACATACAGGAGAAGTGCGTCACTTATCCTTGCGAATCGGACGCAGAACCGGAGAGATATTACTAACTTTAATTGCTCGAACTGGAGATTTGCCGGGACTGGAAACGCAAGCATCTGATTGGTTAAAAAGCTATCCTAAACTTGCGGGTGTTTGCTTGAATATTAATTCTGAGAAAACCAATGTAATTTTTGGTTCAGAAACTCGCTGCATTGCTGGTCGTCCTTATTTACGAGAAGAATTTGCTGGTTTGGAGTTTCAGCTAAGGGCGGATACTTTTTTCCAGGTGAATACAGAGGCGGCTGAGGGTTTGTTGCAGGTGATTGCGACAGAATTGAATTTGCAAGGAAATGAAGTTTTAGTTGATGCTTATTGCGGAATTGGTACTTTTACTTTGCCACTGGCGAAACAAGTGCAAATAGCGATCGGTTTGGAAGTGCAACCAGAGGCGATCGCCCAAGCTGAGTTAAATGCTCGGTTAAATGACTTGACAAATGTGACATTTCATGTGGGAACTGTGGAAAAATTACTGCCACAGTTAGGGGTGAAGCCGGATATTGTATTGCTAGATCCGCCACGCAAAGGTTGCGATCGCACGGTTTTGGAAACTATTAAGGAAATGCAACCAAATCGGATTGTTTATGTTAGCTGCAAACCAGCTACTTTAGCTCGCGACTTGAAATTCTTGTGCGAAAATGGGGATTATAAATTAGTGCGGTTGCAGCCTGCTGATTTCTTTCCTCAGACTTCTCATGTTGAGTGTGTGGCTTTTTTGGTAAAGCAATGATATCAATTCCGGTTATACCGGAATGATATAGAGGAGACTGCACGTGCCGTGTCTCTACGCCAGATTAATTGTAGGGATACGGCACGTGCAGTCTCCTAATTTATCATCTACTTAACTTAACCAATTTGATCTGATATCAATAAGCTGTTACGCATTTAAAATGGTATTGTAGGGTGCGTCAGTTTTAAGGCGTTTCCCATGTATAGTCAGTGTTCTAGCTGACGCACCCTACGTAGATAGTTAGTGGTTTAAATGCGTAACAGCTTATTGTATATTAGGGTTCAAAAGTCTCAATCCGATCGCCTCAAAAACCACTCCCCCCAAACCGGCCATAACCGCACACTGCTTTTCAAAAGACTCAGACTCGATTTCTGTACCGAAAAAACCCACAAATAACGCGACAACTGGAAGGTGGGCTTGTGGTGCTTTTTCGGAAAAATTGAGATCGCTATATTGAAATTTTTCGCCTTTCTTTGCCCAGTTTACCATATAACGAAACGTCTGCCAAACTTCGTTTTCATCTTCACTGTGTTCTCTCACATTTTCATAGATAAGCTTCTGTACGCTAAAACCGAAGCGACCGTTGGAATATTTTACCCAAAGTTGGTCAATGGTATGCAAGTCCTCGTAGGGAAATCCTTCAATACTTTCTCTATGCAGCCACCCTTTTTCTTCTCGTTTCGCTCCCCGCAGCATCAATCTAGCGGTTTCCTGATCCGCCTCTTGCCACTTTTTGGATGCTAATAGATTCTGCAAATTTCTATAGTCCATACCTAGTGCTGAAACTAACTTTACTTCACTATCTTCGGTTTTTAACATCACTAGATCCTACCTTTATTGAATAATTGAGGGCTATTTTGCCAGATTGAATCTATCATTTCAACAGATGAGTTATTTCCTCAGACGGACTTTACTAGCGATTGGTTCCGTGCGATCGGATTATTGGAAAAGTGATTGTGCATTTACTTTTCTTCTGTTGCCTTTGTGAATACTGTAGACCCAGCCGGGGTCAATTCCCATCTATCGTGAGGTGAATTTTTTTCTATACTTATGGTTGGATGAAAACACCGATCGCATTATGAACCCTCGCAGCAGTTGACAAAGGTCGATCGAGCAAACTACCTCCCAAATACAAACTCGTCGAACTTCCCCCATCCAAGTTCAAAGCTTCCACAGCACCCATTTGCTGCAATATCTGCGCCAGTTCGGCAAAATTTGGCCCCGAACCCCCGGCGCGATTGTGCACGGCTACAATCAGCAAATTCCCCGCAGCAGTTCGCCCGATCGCACTTCTAATTGCTGTCTGTCTCACATAGGCATCGCTAAACCCTTCCGCCTTGGCATCCAGCATAACTCGACTATTTTGGAGTAACACTGGCCCGCCACCTAAAATGTAAGGAAAACTACTGAAATCTGCCGGAATTGTGTTAGTATCTAGGCGCAATAAAGTGCCTGGTGTCAGTTGGGTTGCAACGGATAAATTGGAACGCAATGCTAAAATATAACCGTTGGCTGGAATCGGAAAAGCTGTTTTTCCAGCGACATCAGAGGGAACTTGGCTGATAATGCGATTGTCTACAACAGTCACAACTATTTCATTGTCGGAAAACGGGGTGTAAGTCGTTCCCCAATCGGGATTGTAGCGGCCGATTCCCGATTGCACGTAGGCACTATTGAGATGAGAAATCGGTAAACGTTGATTTGTGGGAGTTATCACAGTTTCTTGTAAGCTTAAACGGGCGATCGCAAATTCACCTCGATCGTTCCAGCCGATCGCGCCTCGGTTCAATATGGGCCCAGAAAGCCATTTGCTATCACGCCGAATTGCTCCTAATGCTAACCGATTTATCCGATTAAAAAAACCCGCATTAATCGCAGCCGCCGTTCCCGAAAGTTCCGCTGTTTGTAATAGCGGTGCAGTGCCTTTGTCTGTGGGCGGATTGCTCAAAATTGGTCGAACTTTGACACCAGTTTGGCGCGGATTCACCTCTAAGGAAATTACAGGAAAACGTGCTGTTCCAATATTTTGATACTGTTGTCGCCAGCGGATTCCCCGCGCCCAAACAATATCTTTTTCGACTAGGGAATCTGGCCTGATGTCGATGACTAATCGATTGGGATTTCCCAGACTCAAAACTTGGGGCCGCCAACCTAAAGGGATTTTGACTTTGACTCTGGTTTGATTTCCCGCAGGTTCTATTTTTAGTGATAGTAATTGTTTGCTAGTTGGAAAAGCGCGCTGAATTATGGCGGGTGGAATTTTGGCATCGATCGCGATCGACCATTCTTGACCAGTTATTGTCGCTGCGGGCACTACCGGAATCGGGAAGGCGGGTTTGGTCGGGTCGTCTGGTGTTTCGAGGTTTTGCGTCGAGAGAGTTCTAGCTTGAGGAATAGCGGGTTTTGTAGGGTCGTCTGTGGGTGTGGGAGATGGGCTGGGTGTATCGACAATGTTAACTTGCCACGGGGCGCTGCGATCGAGATCGAGGACAATGCGATCGCCCCATTCTCTCTGGGCTTGCCGAATTCCGGTAACATTGGCTGGGGGAGATGTGATTCTCAAAGTATTTCCATCGGCTGATATCTGCCAACCGCTAAGTCTGGCAAAATCAGTCACATCTAAGTAGCGATACTGGCCCTGCGATCGGGCTGTTATACTTTGAGTCTCCGTTAGAGATACCGAAAACCACTGTACGGGCTGTTTGGTATTGTCTGCTGTATTGAGCAAATCTACTCCGGCAGATTGCATTAACCCAATATCGGCAATCCAGGTTCGGATGTTGGCAGAATTGGTGTTTGCTGGCTGTTGAGTCCAAGCTAGGGGAATGATGCGGCCGTTGAGAGAGATTTGGCGGCCGCTTTTGATTGTGGCTGCGGGTGGTAGGGATTGAGTCAAAAACCGATAGTCCGCCAGGGAATTCATTCCCGGTTGGGCTGTGGAAGCATCAATCAGCCCCGTCATCTCGGACTCTTGTGCTTTCCCAGGAAGATGCCAAACTAAGGTCAGGACGATCGCCAATACTGGCAAAATAGAGACTGAGGATATCGAAGCGCGATCGGACAACTTACTTTTCACTACTTACAACCTATAACTGCGCGGGGCGGGTGTTGGGCAACACTTGTCTGTTTGAGACAGTGTTTCAGTGCAAAACCCGCCTTTAACTATAGCTGTTCTCAAGCGTGGTGAGGTATGCCCTATGCCCCAGACCCTATTTTAAATTTTATTGATAAACTGGATATCTACCGGCTGGGAATTGGGGGCATAATAAGAAGACCGAGTTTTGCCGATCGACCGCGCGACGATACCGCACCTATCTGCGTTAGCAAAATTAAGTTAAAGTCTATAATCTATCTGTGTTCGCCCCAAGGGAGATCGGGCGAATTCAGGAATAAAAAACTCGAAAAATTCGATTCCCCGCAATTTACACAGTTGCAAGGTGAGAGTTTTTTCAAGAATAACTGCTTCAGGATTTACGCACGAGTAACCAAAAACCGCGTTTCTGCCTGAATATTTGTCGAAAAAATCGATTATTTTTGGGAGAAACTTGGTTCTTTGACCTTAGTCCTATGCTTCCTAAAATGATCGTATTCTAGGAGACATCTCCGAAGCTATTCGATCGAGATAATTTTAGGATCTCCAAACAGGGTAAATGGCCGGGTATCTGCCAGCATCAACGTCAATCTTTGTCAAACCTGCTTTTTCTTTGCTGTTTGAGGAGTTACCGTTTTTTCACCGCTGGACAGCTCTCTTTCCAAAGCATATCAACCGTACAACAATCACACACAGTATTAGTATTCAATCAACATGGTTAACACGAGCAATCAAAATCAAAATCAGGGTCATCGAGGAATTCCTTATGCTGGCCAAAGCTGGTTAATCGAAGAAAGAGACGCCTGCGGTGTTGGCTTTATTGCCAATCAAAACGGTGCAGCTACTCACTCCATTATCGAAAAAGCTCTCCCAGCCTTAACCTGTCTGGAACACCGTGGCGGTTGTAGCGCTGACCAAGATTCCGGTGATGGTGCTGGTTTGATGACGGCAATTCCTTGGGAATTGTTGCACTCTTGGTTTGCAGAAAAGGGAATTGTGCCTCCCGCCCAGGAAAACTGTGGCTTGGGAATGCTGTTTTTGTCTCAAGATGAACAGCAAGCAACTATAGCGCGGCAGGTGGTTGAGGAAATGCTGCTAAAACGCGGATTGACTCTGCTGGGATGGCGCAAGGTTCCTGTGGATGCGTCAGTTTTGGGGCCGCAAGCGCGAGAAAATCAACCTCAAATCGAACAAGTAATTGTCACTTCACCAGACTTACAGGGCGATGAACTCGATCGCCAGTTGTTTCTAGCCCGTCGTTCGATCGGACACGCGCTGTCAAATCGCCCCGAATTCACTCGCCAAGACTTTTATAGTTGCTCTTTTTCCTGCCGCACGATCGTATACAAAGGCATGGTGCGATCGGCTGTACTGGGAGAATTTTACCTCGATCTGAAAAATCCGGCTTACAAAAGCGCTTTTGCGGTCTATCACCGACGCTTCAGCACTAACACCATGCCTCGCTGGCACCTAGCTCAACCGATGCGTTTGCTAGGGCACAACGGCGAAATTAACACGCTGTTGGGCAATATTACCTGGATGAGGGCACGACAAGCGAATTTAGCTCATCCAAATTGGACTCAAGCTGATATTGACACCTTCAACCCCATTGTCAACTCCGAAAGCAGCGATTCGGCAAACTTGGACAATGTGATGGAATTGCTGGTACACTCCGGCCGTTCTCCCCTGGAATCTCTGACAATTCTAGTACCCGAAGCCTACAAAAATCAGCCAGATTTGGCATCATATCCCGAAATTGTCGATTTTTACGAATACTACAGCGGGATGCAAGAACCTTGGGATGGCCCGGCTTTGCTGGTGTTTAGCGATGGGAAACAAGTAGGTGCTACCCTCGATCGCAACGGTTTACGCCCCGCCCGCTATTGCATTACCAAAGACGGTATGGTAATCGTCGCTTCCGAAGCTGGTGTTGTCGATATTCCCGAAGTCGATATTATCGAAAAAGGCCGTTTGGGACCTGGACAAATGATCGCAGTCGATTTGCAAACCCAAGAAATTCTCAAAAACTGGCAACTCAAACAGCGGATTGCGAAGCGACATCCCTACGGTGAATGGTTGAAACAACACCGCGAAACCTTGGAACCCCAACCTTTTGCCGAAACCGCAACCCTCGACGCGCAAACGCTGTTAGCAACCCAAACTGCTTTTGGCTACACCGCCGAAGATTTGGATATGGTAATTGTCGAGATGGCAAGTTCGGGGAAAGAACCGACTTTCTGCATGGGAGATGATATTCCCTTGGCTGTATTGTCAGAAAAGCCTCAGTTGCTGTACAACTATTTCAAACAACGGTTTGCTCAAGTCACAAATCCGCCGATCGACCCCCTGCGCGAGGGGATGGTGATGTCTCTGACGGTAAATATCGGACTGCGAGGCAATTTGCTGCAAGCATTACCGGAAAATGCCAAGCTAATTAAAATAGATTCTCCGATACTCAATGACGGTGAATTGGGTTTCTTGAAAGAACAAAAGTCTTTCCCCGCAAAGGTTTTGTCAACGATTTACCACATCGTGGCAGGCCCGGAAGGGTTGAAGGATGCCGTAAATCGACTTTGCCAAGAGGCTGCTGATTCGGTGCGATCGGGCGCTAAGATTTTGATTCTGAGCGATCGAACATCTTCGACTACTGGTTTGAGTACAGAATCGACTTATATTCCACCTTTTCTGGCAATTGGTGCTGTTCATCACCACTTGATTCAGGAAGGGCTGCGGATGAAAACTTCCCTAGTTGTCGATACCGCCCAATGCTGGAGCACTCACCATTTTGCTTGTTTGATCGGTTATGGTGCGGCCGCTGTTTGCCCCTATTTAGCACTCGAAAGCGTGCGCGGTTGGTGGGCTGATGCCAAGACTCAAAACTTGATGAAACATGGCAAAGTCCCGAATATTACTGTTGCAACGGCTCAAGCTCAATATCGCAAAGCGGTGGAAAATGGGCTGTTGAAGATTATGTCGAAAATGGGGATTTCGATGCTGTCTAGCTATCAAGCGGCGCAAATCTTCGAGGCGATCGGCATTGGCGGCGATTTGCTAGATTTAGGCTTCAAAGGCACTGTGTCTCGCATCGGTGGTTTGACTGTGGCGGAACTAGCCCACGAGGTGATGTCTTTCCACTCTCAGGCTTTCCCGGAATTGAACGCTAAGAAGCTGGAAAATTACGGCTTTGTGCAATACCGGCGCGGTGGTGAATATCACATGAATAGCCCGGAAATGGCCAAGGCTTTGCACAAGGCTGTGACTGCGTTTAAGGCTCAAACTAACAGTAACGGTAACGGGGCAGAACCAAAAATTACACCAATTGGTGACAAAAATTCGGAAACTGCCTACGATCACTACGCGGTTTACAAGAAACAGCTTGAAACTCGCCCGGTGACTGCTTTGCGAGATTTGCTCGACTTTGCGAGCGATCGCCCTTCGATTCCGATTGAAGAAGTCGAATCTGTAGCAGACATTTTCAAACGCTTCGCCACCGGCGGGATGTCCCTCGGTGCTCTATCCCCGGAAGCCCACGAAACTCTGGCGATCGCGATGAACCGCATCGGCGGCAAATCCAACTCCGGCGAAGGCGGCGAAGATCCAGTTCGATACAATGTGCTCAAGGATGTCAGCGAGGCTGGTTTATCCCAAACTCTCCCTCACTTGAAGGGTTTGCAAAATGGCGATACTGCCTCTTCTTCCATCAAACAGGTAGCTTCCGGGCGTTTCGGCGTGACTCCAGAGTATCTGATGAACGCCAAACAGATCGAAATCAAAGTTGCCCAAGGTGCGAAACCGGGTGAAGGCGGACAATTGCCGGGGCCGAAAGTCAGTCAGTATATTGCCTTCCTACGCCGATCGAAACCGGGTGTCACATTAATCTCGCCGCCGCCTCACCACGACATCTATTCGATCGAGGATTTGGCGCAGTTGATTTTTGACTTGCATCAAATCAATCCCAAAGCCGGAGTTTCTGTCAAGCTAGTTTCCGAAGTCGGGATTGGTACTGTCGCCGCCGGCGTTGCAAAAGCCAATGCTGATGTGATTCAAATTTCCGGCCACGACGGCGGTACCGGTGCATCGCCACTGAGTTCGATCAAGCACGCAGGTTCTCCGTGGGAACTCGGATTGACCGAAGTTCACCGAGTGCTGATGGAGAATAATTTGCGCGATCGGGTTTTACTCCGCGTTGACGGCGGCTTCAAAAGCGGCTGGGACGTGATTGTCGGTGCTTTGATGGGCGCGGAAGAGTATGGATTCGGCACGGTAGCAATGATTGCTGAAGGCTGCATTATGGCTCGCGTTTGCCACATGAATACTTGTCCTGTGGGCGTGACAACCCAGAAGGAAGAGTTGCGGAAGCGTTTCCCTGGTACGCCGGAGCACGTTGTCAATTTCTTCTACTTTGTCGCCCAGGAAGTGCAGAGTTTGTTGGCAAAATTGGGTTATAAGTCGATCGCCGATATCATTGGCCGCGGCGATTTACTAACCATGCGCGCCGGGGTGAAGTTGACGAAAACTCAAGCAATTAACTTGGATTGTTTGATTAAGTTACCCGATACTAAGCACGATCGCTCTTTCTTGATCCACGGCGACGTACACACCAACGGGCCTGTGTTAGACGACGATTTGCTGGCGGATGCTGAGATTCAAAGTGCGATCGCCAATCAAACCAGTGTTAGCAAGAGTGTAAAATTGGTGAATACCGATCGCACTGTCGGCGCTAGAATCAGTGGTGCGATCGCCAAGCAATACGGTAACACCGGTTTTACTGGACAAATCACCCTCAACTGTAGTGGTACTGCGGGTCAAAGTTTCGGCGCGTTCAACTTACCCGGTATGACTTTGGTACTCCACGGCCAAGCTAACGACTACGTTGGTAAGGGAATGCACGGCGGCGAAATTGTCATCAAACCACCCGCTGATGCGACTTATGATGCTTCCGAAAATGCGATCGTTGGTAACACTTGTTTGTACGGCGCAACGGGGGGAACTCTGTTGGCGGCGGGTAAAGCGGGCGAACGGTTTGCGGTGCGTAACTCGATGGCGAAAGCAGTCATTGAGGGTGCTGGCGATCACTGCTGCGAGTACATGACTGGCGGCGCGATCGTCGTGTTAGGAAAAGTCGGCCGGAACGTCGGCGCTGGAATGACTGGCGGCTTGGGTTATTTCCTCGATGAAGATGGGACTTTCCCAGCTCATGTCAACGGGGAGATTGTCAAGATGCAGCGCGTTTGTACTGCCGCTGGGGAGGCGCAATTGAAGGAGTTAATTGAAGCTCAGCGCGATCGGACTAACAGCAAGAAAGCCGAGAAAATCTTAGCAAATTGGGCCGAATATTTGCCGAAATTCTGGCAAGTTGTGCCGCCAAGTGAAGCAAATTCGCCGGAGGCTTCGGAACAAAAGATCGCTGTGGAAGTGTAATTTTGCAGTTGGTTAAATAGATAGATGAGGGGCGACGCGAGTTGCCCCTTTTTTAATGAATCTTAGTGCTAAGCCTACTGAGTAGGTTGAGATTTTGCTTCCCCCGCATCCTTAGCCGACAAACCCTGATCCTGAACGCCAAAATACCACAAACTAGCAGCAGCTTCGGCGCGAGTCACCGACTTCTTTGGTTGGAACAAAGTTGTGAAACCAAAAACCCGGCGAATATTAGCTAAATCTCCATTGTTAAAATCAGCTAAAACTGCCCGCGATGCTTGGGAGTCAATCTTGGAAGCATCTTGAAAACCCCACTTTTCTTTCACTCCATCAATGTTAGCTGTTGGCAAAACTTGACGAGTATCTAAAGGTACTTTCCAGAGAATCATGGCTTCGCGAGTTAAAGGTGCATCTGGGCGAAACTTAACATCTTTAGTTTCTCCAGAAATGGCACTCGGAATTAAACCTGCTTCTGCTAAACCTTGAATTGCTGAAAAATCGGGGTCAGTTTTGGGGATGTCAGAAAAAGCTGGTTCGCTAGATTCTACTGCTAATCTAATTTGTTTTGCTTGACGGCTGGTATAAATCTGATTGTTAGTGGCTACCAACCAGCGGGCGTATTCGCGACGAGTGACAATTTTGTTGGGATCGGGTAGAGTGTTGCCAGTTTCTACATTGGTGCCAGATTTGGATCGCACTTTTAGCACTTCCAACTGCGTCAAATCGGCTACATATTGTCGCAACTGTTGAGGAATTTTGCTGTCCAATTCGCTGATTTTTGGAGATTTTGACACCGGGGATGGCGTTGGAGTTATTGAATCTGAATTAGCAGGAGTAGGGATGGGTGAAGGAGATTGACTAGCATCGGAGTTACTAGGTTGAGGATTTGTGGCAATTTCCCCGCCTGGTTTGCCATATTCAATCCCAAATTCTGTAGAACCTCCTACTTTTTGAGTAGAAGAAAGCGAGACTGTTACCTGTAAATCATCTCGTGTTGCGACTAAAGAACCTTGTCCGTCGGGGGTTGGGAGACTGACTATTTCCCAGTTGCGACGTCCAAATTCTGTGGAATAAAAGCTCTGAATGGAATTAATAGGATCGGTACTTTCGTAGCGCAGACGCACATTTTTGTCTGACGCGCTTGGCTCTGTCACTTGGAGCAACTGAGCATTAGGATAGAGTGGAATCTCTGTTGGGAAATCGGCTGGTAGTTTGGCGGTTGTGCTGGTGTCAACTGGCGTCGCTGGCTGGGGGTTCGAGAAGGCGACGGGATTTTCTTTTAATTTGGGATCAGCGGCGAAGGATTCTTCGATCGCCTTGCTGTTGGGGCTGTTTGCACAAGCTGTCATGGAAACCAGGAGACTGATTGTCAGCAAAGCACTTACAGTGAGTATGTAGGTTTTAGTGGTTTTAGCCGATCGCACCTGAGAGTCGCATCGCCGTTGAAAAAATATAAGATTCAGCATAAATCCCTTGTTTGCGGATATGTATCTAGGCTAGCGCAGATCGATCGGGCAAATAAAATTTTTCCCAAAAATAAACCTCCTACATTTATTCCTTGTGACTGCTACATTATTTGTCTCCTTTGTCAAGTTTGCCAGCCCCCTCAATACTCAATCGGAAATTAGTTATTGATTATTGATTATTAGTTCTAATCATCAATTCCCAATCCCCAATTCCCAATGCCCAATTCCCAATGCCCAATTCCCCATTCCCCATTCCCCATTCCCAATTCCCTATCCCCTATGACATAGATCAAAGTTACACCTGTGGAGCGATGTAAATATTTATCCAATTTTTTATATTAAAGATAAGGTTTTAAATCCCACAAATTGCCAACAAAGCATCTGTCCTATCATCTAAAACTTACCTGTAGGGTATTCAAATTTTATGAATAAGCTAACACCATTTCTTATCAGCGGTATTCTATTATTTGGAGCAGTCGCTTGTAGCGAAGCTGCCAAAACTAGCGCTGATGCTCCTAATTCTACCACACAAACTGCCGCTAGTCCTCCCCCAGCCGATACAGTTCAAAAAACTCAGGGCGACGCAACTAGCGATATTCGCAAAGCCCAAGCAAATTCTGATATTAGGGCGCGAGAACAGCGAAACAATGTGACTGGTGGCGATGCTATCAGAGCCGACGGCGACCTGAAAAGTGAAGTTCGCTCTAAGTTGGAAGTAAATATCGTCAAAGGTCAATTGACAGTTGAAGCAAAAGACGGGCTGGTAACTGTAGGAGGCACTGTTCCAAGTCAACAAGACTTAGCTAAAATTGAACCCTTAGCTAAAGAAATTAAGGGTGTCAAGAATGTGAACGTTACGGCAGTTGTTGCCCCAGCTCCAGCTAAATAAGCTTCATTTTGGAATTGGGAATGGGGAATTGGGAATTGGGCATTGGGAATTGGGCATTGGGAATTGGGCATTGGGAATAACCAATAACCAATAACCAATAACCAATAACTAATAACTAATAACCAATAACTAATTCTGATAAGTAGTTAGAGGTCAGTCGGAAGAGAGAGGCTGCACTTACCCCCAGCGGTCGATGAAAATTCCTTGCAAAAATGACTAAATATAGCAAGGTCAGTCAGCAGGAAAAGTTCTGTAGTTGTGTAAAAGTAGTATATTTTCAAGGAGAAAAAAAATGGCTTTAGGTCAACACAAGCGGGCTGTAGGATCATTCTCTAATTATCGAGATACTGAACTCGCTCTCACTGAACTCCAAAGTTCAGGGTTTCCGATGAGTAAAGTTTCGGTAGTTGGGGAAAATCTCGATCAAGGCAAAGTTGCTGGTGCTAAAGCCAGCAAGAGTACCGACGAAAAAGTTGGTGGCGGCGCAAAAGCAGGGGCGACAGCAGGAGTTGTGACTGGGGGTTTGATTGGCTTGCTCGGAAGCATTGGTGCGCTGGCGATTCCGGGAGTTGGGCCTGTGATGGCGGGGGGTGCTCTGGCAACTCTGCTGGCTGATACTGCTGTTGGAGGCGCGATTGGAGCGGCTGCCGGCAGTGTAGTTGGTGGTTTGGTAGGTTTGGGAGTTCCCGAAGCCCAAGCTAAGGTTTACAGCGATCGCATTTCTCGCGGAGAATATTTGGTATTCGTAGAAGGAACAGACAGCGAAATCGCCACAGCAGAAAGAATTTTCAGTGTGCGGGGTATTCAAGATTGGGGCATTTATGATGTGCCGACAGACAGTGGGCGCAAAGTTTCGGGTCGTCAGAAGCGCGCTGTGGGTGTATTTTCTACCCGCCGCGAGACGGAACAAGCGCTCACGGAACTTAGAACTGGTGGTTTCGACATGGATCGGGTTTCTGTCATCGCTAAGGATGCGGACTCCAAAGGCGAAATCGCAGGCATTGATGTCAAAGATAGCGCTGATAACAAGGCTGATGAAGGTGCCACGAA
The DNA here is from genome assembly GCF_021648855.1 of Tychonema litorale BBK16. Classification (GTDB taxonomy): domain Bacteria; phylum Cyanobacteriota; class Cyanobacteriia; order Cyanobacteriales; family Microcoleaceae; genus Microcoleus. The sequence continues at coordinate 29,445 of NZ_JAKJHX010000050.1, forward strand.
GGGTGCTCTCACAGGCGGCACTTTGGGCGGTTTGACTGGCTTGTTGGTGGGCCTGGGCCTAGTTGCTATTCCGGGAATCGGGCCGATTATGCTGGCAGGGGCCTCAGCTACGGCGATCGCGACTACACTTGCTGGTACTGCTTTGGGTGCGGCTGCGGGTAGCTTGATCGGAGCTTTAGTCGGTTTGGGAATTCCCGAAGAGGAAGCTAAAGCATACAGCGATCGGGTGACCAGGGGAGATTACTTGGTACTGCTTGACGGTACCGAAGCAGAAGTCGCTAAAGCTGAAACCATTCTGAGCCGTGGAGGCATTCAGGATTGGAGCATCTACGACTCTCCCAGCGTCGATAGCGCTCGTGCTAACTACGGTGTTCCAGGGACTCCCGGCGTCGATACCACGGCTGATATTTACGACCCAAATCAGGGCGTTAGCAGTAGCCGTCGGCTATAAGTGAACTCAGCTCTTTTGATTAGAGATTGAGGCACTAAATAATCTCAAAAGTCAGCAATTGTAGAGAAATTGCTGACTTTTGATTTTTTTCTTTGGTTTATATTAATTCGTAATATTAATTTTTATACCCCAGATTCACGATAAATTTTGGGTCTGTAACACTGACTACTGCTAGATTTCAAACGAAGCAGTACGATCTAATTTCATGACATATTTTACGCAGATCTTGCTCAATTAGTCCGATAGCGACTATCTTTAGATTATGGGGAGCTAATTTCAGAAACTTATAGAGACGAAGTAGCCGAGTCCCACGCGCAGGGTAGGGCCTGCGGTGCTTGGCAACTAAAGTGGGGCTAGACGTGTTCCTCACTTTAAAACACCGTAGAGGGAAACAATTGGAGTACCTTGAAGGAAGTTCTTGATATTCTTAACAGGACTCAGAAGCCTAGACCATATCGCTTGCGATTGGTTTAGGAGCGTCACAACCGCAAGCACTTATGGATCGAATAAGGATTAACGGTAAGTATATAAGCGCGGGAGCATGGGATTGGCTCGCGGCTTGTTTTTCCGCGAAATTTCAGGCGAGGCATAGTGTGTTGCTTTCTTCGTTTGTAACTCGCTCAGAACTCAGAGGGGAACAGCCTTCCTGTTGGCTTTCACTGGCATCGTACACAGTGGGGGGAGGTGACACTAGCTGAGCTGACCGGGCTCTGCTGTCACAGGTTCTCGAAGCTAGAAGACAGAAGGTACAAGGCAGAATGGGTTTAAGCTCTGATACTTTGTTTATTTCTGGTAGTAATAAATTCGATCGCCTGTATCGGCAATTTTTCGGGTCAGAATGTGGCATAGAAGCCACCAGCGATACTCCAAATACTCGATCGCTCTTGTCAAGATCGATCGACAACTTCTAGATATTTTGGTAAATGGTTAGTAATTAATAGTTAGCTGTTAGCAGTTAGTAGAAAATACAACTAATCACTAATAACTAATCATTAAGATCAACCTAAAACTAACTATTAACAAAATAAGACTTCCCTCGCAGGCTGCCGGGAATAAACCAGTTTTTGCAATTATTGCTGTTGTGATAAGTATTTGTTGAATAAATACTAGCAGCCTCGAAATTACAAATTTGTTAGACAGCATAGAATATCGAATCGAGAACTCAAGGAAACTCACTCAACTTTTTTATGAATTCCACTGAACATTTAAGTGCTGATGAACTTTTAATTAGACATGGAAACGGAGAACGAGATTTTCGAGGCGCAAGCCTCATCAAAGCTAATCTCAGTGAAGCTAATCTCAGTCGGACAAACTTGAGCAAAGCCAACTTAAAAGGCGCGAACTTAATTAGAAGTAAACTGATTGCAGCTAATTTGAATGGAGCTGACTTAAGCGGTGCGAATTTATCTAAAGCTAAATTAATTGAAACGAACCTCGGCGGTTCTAGTTTAACTGGAACTATTGCCATAGAAGCCGATTTTAGTGGAGCAAATCTCACCGGAGCAATATTATCTCATGCTGACTTCAGCAAAGCGATTCTGATTGGAGCAAGTTTAGTAGGAGCTTGTGCGCTCAACGGCTCGAAACTAAGTGAAGCTAAATTAAGTGGGGCGACGCTGAGCCGAGCAATTCTGAGCGGGGTTGACTTAAGCAAAGCAAATCTAACTAGAGCGATTATGAGCGAGATAGATTTGAGTGGAGCTAACATGATGGGAGCAACTTTGATTCGGGCTTACATCAATCGCGGAAATCTCAGTGGTGTCAATTTGGTTGGAGCTTTTTTGAGCGAAGTAAGTATGCGGGAGGCTTGTGTGTGCGCTGCTAATTTGAGCGGTGCTGATTTGAGTGGTGCTGATTTACAATCGGCTAATTTGAATGGATCTAATTTGAGCAGTGCCGACTTGCAAGGCGCTAATTTGAGTAAAGCTAATTTAAATGGTTTGATGCTCCAGAATGCTGATTTGCGGGGTGCAAATTTGAACAAAGCTTCTTTGCGGGGTGCAAATTTGAGTGGTGCAAATTTGAGTGGTGCTAGCTTGCTGGAAGCGGACTTGCGGGGAGCTAATTTGTCGGGAGCTAATTTGTCGGGAGCCGGTTTGCTCCTGAGTTCTCTGGCGGGAGCAAATTTAACAGGGGCTAATTTGTCGGAAGCTAATTTGATTGGGGCTAGCTTGAATGTTGCTAATTTGAATGAGGCGGCTTTGAGCGGGGCAATTTTGCCGAACGGAGCTACTCACAGTCGGGATTGATTGAGTTAGCTGTTGGCTGTTGACGGTTGACTGTTAACAGCAGATTCCACGTTTATGAAGTACATTCAATATCCTCGTAGGGACACAGCAGTGCCGTGTCCCTACAAGAACTAGACTTCCATATCTGAAAAGTGCTGTAACAGCCAACCGTCAAGCGCCACGAAGTAAGTTTAAAATTTTTGAGAAATATACTTGCAAAATTTTAGAGACCGTGCTAAAGTTAAAAGGTTTGAGACTTAAAATCAATAGAGGTAAAACCCCGCAGAATGAAACAATTGGGAACCCATCTGGTCGCTGATGCTTGGCAGTCTCCTGGAGACCTGCTCAACGATCCTGAACGTATCCGCCGCGCTATTCTCGATGCGATCGAAGCCGGAGGAGCTACTCTCATCGATTTGTGCGTACACCAGTTTAGTCCTCACGGAGTGACGGCTACTGCTACTTTGGCAGAGTCTCATATAGCAATCCATACTTGGCCTGAACACGGTTATTTTGCCGCAGACTTATTTTTCTGCGGAGCCGGCGACCCTCACAAGGCCATGAAGGTGCTACAGACAGCTCTGGAAGCTAAACAGGTCAAACTCACCGAGTTCACGCGCGGTTTCGAGCCCGGGGTGGGCATCTTAGGTTCTGCTTCTGAAGAACAATATGCACCTCGTTTGATAGAAGCGAGTGCTGCTAGAGTATAACCAACCAATTAGCTTAACTTTAACTATTTTATGCTAGGTTTTGGTTGAAATCCCACGGTTCGAGCCGTGGGATTATTGTTTTGGAAACTTACTTTTTCATCAACAAAGGGCGGACAACTATATAACCAGCGCCAAAAGCGGCAATGACAATCAGAAAAATGGCGATCGCTAACCACAATCCGCTTAAGTCTGATGCTTTTTTTGGTTGAGTACGCAAACGGTGGGGAGTTTCCGGTACTTCTGTAAATAGTTTTTCTGGAAGTTTTTCTGGGATTGGGGCGGCTGTGGGTTCCGGTTCCGCTACAGGGAAGGGAAATGATACAGTTTGATTAGCCGGAGTTGGTTCGTTGGGTATGGCAGAGTTAGCCTGTAATGCTAAAGAGGCAAGGCGAGGCGATGCAGCGGTGAGATTAAATCTGTTGACTGAGGGCATTTGAGGCATCCCTGTCTGGCTAACACCTTGAGCTGAGTTGACTGCTTGCTGTAAGTATACTGATGCTTGGACTACTGTTTCTACTTCTCGCCGCAGTTCTTGATTTTGTTGAAGTAGTTGCTGGTTATGGGTTTTGAGAGAGTCAAGCATTGCTTGGGCGGATTGCAATTCGGCTGTGACTTCTCGGTAAAGGGAAATGGGTACTGATGAAGAGTAGTTATTTGAGTTGTCTGAGGAGTTATTTTCAGGTAAGGTAGTATTTTGCATAATTTGTAGATGGCGAGAGTGAGCTATTTTAGTTTAGCCTGAGAGTATTTGCAATTAGATCGATCGCCACACAATTCGTCAAGATATTTGTTAGAGATATCGATAGTTAGTTTGATTAAATGTTATCCGTTTGCAGTCCGCTATGAACAACCATCCAATAGAACAAAGTATGTCGCAAAAGTCAAGTGAAGAGGAAATGAAATACGGCGAACGGGAGATTTTGGACGGGGAGTTAATTACCTTCCCAAATCCGCGAATCGGGCGACGCTACTCGGTTAACATTACTTTACCGGAGTTCACTTGTAAGTGTCCGTTTTCGGGTTATCCCGATTTTGCGGCGATTCATATTACTTATGTGCCGGATGAACGAGTGGTGGAATTGAAGGCGCTGAAGCTGTATATTAATAGTTATCGCGATCGCTACATTTCTCACGAAGAATCAATCAATCAAATTTTAGATGATTTTGTCGCAGCTTGTTCGCCGTTGGAAGCGACGATTAAGGGTGATTTTTTGCCACGGGGGAACGTGCACACTGTGGTTGAGGTGCGGCACGAGAAGTAGCAGGTATAGCCCAGATGAGATACCTGCCCGCTTGAACTGCTTTAGCAGGCAGGTATCTCATCGGAGAGGGATTCTAATGACATAAATTTTTTGACCAAAAAAAGGGGATACAAGCCCCGTCCTTTTAGGACGGCTTTTCTTGATT
>NZ_JAKJHX010000051.1:0-19412 GCF_021648855.1 Tychonema litorale BBK16
CACCGGGCTTGTTTAATTGCCCAGTCTTTACGTTGTCTTTGGACTTTTAGATGGATTTTGCCGAGCCTTTTCCTTTGCTTGTGGTAGTTCTTTGACTGGGGTTTAGCACCCTTGATAAATTTATTACTCAGTCGGCGTTGGGCTTTTTTCAGCCGTTTTTCTGACTTTCTCAGGAATTGGGGATATATTACAGCGTTGTCGTTTTGATCCTTTAATCTCGCGTAGGGACTAAGGCACTCGCGGTGTCCTCCCTTGCTTCTAATTTGGTGATAAACCTTTGGAAGTCAACCATTGTCGATTGAATAAGCGCGACTGATACCGAGTTCCACCATCGCAAAGCACCGTAACAATAGTATGTCCAGGCCCCATTTGTTTCGCTAAAGCCACGGCAGCACCGACATTAATTCCCACAGAACCGCCCATAAACAGCCCTTCTTTCCTCAATAATTGGTAAACTACTCGGACAGCTTCAATATCATCAATTTGAATAGCATCGTCTACTGGAGCATTTTCCATATTTGCAGTGACGCGACTGGTGCCAATTCCCTCAGTAATCGAACTACCTTCTGTCTTAATTTCTCCTGTTTTGAAATAACTGTAAAGCCCACTACCCATCGGATCAGCCAAGACAGTTTTAATGGCAGGATTTTTTGATTTTAGAAACATCGCCACTCCAGCAAAAGTCCCACCAGTTCCTGTTGCAGCAACCCAAGCATCAACTTTTCCGTCAGTTTGTTCCCAAATTTCTGGTCCAGTTGTCTCGTAATGCGATCGGCGATTTGCTAAATTGTCAAACTGATTTGCCCAGACAGCATTCTCCATTTCTGCGGCCAATCTTCCTGACAATTTAACATAGTTATTTGGGTCTTTGTATGGTAAAGCTGGAACAGTCCGAACTTCTGCACCCAAGGTTCTCAAAGCGTCTATTTTTTCTTGAGATTGAGTGTCAGGAATTACGATTAAACATTTGTAACCTCTGGCGTTGCAAATGTGGGCTAAACCAATGCCTGTATTGCCGGCAGTGCCTTCTACTACCGTTCCACCCGGTTTTAGCAAGCCCTTTTCTTCTGCGTCTTTGATGATGTATAAAGCAGCCCGATCTTTGACGGAACCACCGGGGTTTAGAAATTCTGCTTTCCCCAAGATTTCGCAGCCAGTTTCATAGCTAAAGCTGTTTAATCTAATTAGTGGTGTGTTGCCGATAGTGCCTATAAAACCGTTTTTGATGTCCATATTTTTGTGGAGTTTATCTATACCGGAAATTTTACAATAAGCTGACAGATAAAGCTCAATCGCTGTCAGATGCCCGACTTCTTGAAAAAGTAGGGCATCTGAGTATTTTTTACTACGACAAGGCTGGTAGATTAAACCTATTTATTGGGCTGAGGAGTCATCCGCAAATAAGGCTTAATCGGCGTATAACCTTTGGGGAATTTCTCTGCCAACTCTTTTGGATCGGTAATTGAAGGTACAATTACACAATCGTCGCCGTCTTTCCAATCTACTGGAGTCGCAACGCTGTATTTGTCGGTAAGTTGCAGGGAATCAATTACCCGCAAAATTTCGTTGAAATTCCGTCCCGTGCTTGCCGGGTAAGTAATGCTCAAACGTAATTTCTTTTCAGGATCAATGACAAAAACGGTGCGGATTGTTAAGTTATTTAACGAGTTAGGATGGATCATATCGTAAATGTCGGAGACTTTGCGATCGCCATCTGCTAAAATTGGATAGTTGAGGGTGACGTTTTGAGTTTCTTCAATGTCCTTAATCCAACCCATGTGAGAATCTACATCATCAACACTCAGGGCAATAGTTTTGACACCACGTTTTTCAAATTCAGACTTGAGACGGGCCACAGCACCTAGTTCTGTAGTGCACACTGGAGTATAATCCTTGGGATGGGAAAATAATACGACCCAGCTATCACTAGCCCAGTCGTAGAAATTGATTTCCCCTTCTGAGGAGGCTTGAGTAAAGTTGGGTACTGTATCGCCTAATCGCAGAGTCATAACTGATTTCCTCTAATTTTATTTAAGGATGATTCTCTATCATCCCATAATTGCCGGTTTCTCGATCGAGCTTTACATGATTTTAAACTTTTTGGGCGTGCGATCGCCAATTCGACTACTCTGATCGATTATCCGCCCGCCGTCTGTTCTAAATACTGAGTGATGTTTTTTATGCTTTACTTGCTTAAGACCATACAGCCTTTTTTAGTCCCCCTGTGTTTTATTTCCGCTTGGGGCTTAATGTTTCTGATATTTTCAAGTATTGGCGCTACCGTCATCGACTCCGTAAGTCGAGCCCGGCGGATGCACCAAATTCCTTGCGCTAATTGTGTATTTTTTACTGGCGACTATCATCTCAAGTGTCCGGTTCAGCCTACAATCGCTTTGTCTGAAGACGCGATCGACTGTCTTGATTATCGATCGCATTCCCGAACTTGGGGTTAAAAAATCTGGAATTAGGAGATAGGAGTAAAAAAATGCTAGAATCTCTTTTCACAACAACAGCACCCTAGCCATATGTACCGAGTGATTTCCTCTTTTTTTAACTTCGATGTGGAGTTGCAATAAATTCGTAAATTAACTTGCATTGCTCCCCTCTCATTAGTTGAGGAAATATCAGTTGTGTTGGCGGATGCTGCTGTTGGTTTTTGATGGGACAGATTTGAGATTAAACAGCGTTTTTACTCCTTAATATTCAATTTTGAACTTCGCTGTGGCATCTGTCGGAGAAGCTTTTATTTAGCTTCATATGATTAATGTAGCACCTTCTTTTTAAAGTGCAAGTGCCTGCAACTAAACTTTACAAATCAAGGATGATATGAGACGGATACCCGGATTAATGATGGAAGTATTGAGCTTTCGGGCATCTAGTTAAAATAGTAGAGTTTGACTGTGCTAGCTACTGGAGAAAGAGGCATAATATTTGTATGAAAAAAACCAAACTCATCAAACTGTGCGCCTTATCGCTCAGCATTGTTCTATTGTGTAGTAGCACAGCTATAGCCGAACCGATAGCCAACCCTCAACCACAGCAGACTTACACTAATCAAGAGATTCTGCAACAGTTGCTAAAGGCAAGAATCGTCTACCTGGGAGAAACCCATGATAGCATTGAAGACCATCAAGCTCAACTGGTGATTATCCAGGAAATGCAGCGGCAAAATCCAAAAATTGCGATCGCCCTAGAAATGTTTCAGCGTCCTTTTCAAAGCGTACTAGACCAATATTTAGCAGGTAAACTCACAGAAGAGCAATTGATTGAGCAAACAGAATACAATCAGAGATGGCGCTTTCCCTGGGAATATTACGCACCAATTATGCGATTTGCCGCATTAAATAAACTGCGACTTCTGGCATTAAATACACCAACAGAAGTTACCAGAAAGGTGGCAACTCAGGGCTTGGAAAGCCTCACAGCAGACGAAAAAATACACATTCCGCCACTATCAGAAATCCGCACTGATAACGTCGCATATCGGCAAATGTTACTAGAAGTTTACCAACAACATCAAAAGGCAGCACAAGGAAATAGTACGGCGTTTGAAAGATTTTTGCAAGCTCAAGTTTTGTGGGATGAAACGATGGCTGAGAAAATAGCCCAATTTGTGAAAGCCAATCCCGACTATCAAGTTGTAGTGTTGGCGGGACAAGGACATATTGGTTATGGTTATGGGATTCCTAGCCGTGTAGAAAGGCGTTTGGGAGTTGGGAGGGTAAAAATGCGATCGGTCCTGTTTGATTTGCCTACAGATAGTCCTTCTTCCACCGAAAAACCCATTGCTGATTATATTTGGCGACATTGATTTGATATGATATCAAAAATATAACCTATTCAGCTAGAACGAGAACCAATCGTGAAAGTCAAGCGTTTAAAAATGAATTCATTTCGAGGCATCAGTGATTTGAGCCTGGAGTTTGATACAGATGAACCGACTGTGTTTATCGGTATCAACGGTGTGGGAAAATTTTAGACGTTTTTTTGAGTGGTTTAGAGATCGGGAAGATTTGGAAAATGAATTACGACTAAATGCTTCTAATGAATATCGCGATCGCGAATTAGAAGCAGTCAGAGATGCGATCGCTAATTTACTAGATGGTTTTGCCAATTTACGAGTTAGGCGATCGCCTTTGCGAATGACAGTAGAAAAACAAGGTGATGAACTCAAAATGGGAGAACAAGATCCAGAATTTGTGAGAGCAGATTGGCTAATTAAACGCAAGGAAATTATCAACTATTGAAGTTTTGGGACTCAATCATTATGACTTAAGGCAGGGACGAATTCAAGCACTTGAAGCACTGCAAGGAATCATGACACAAGAAGATGCTGAATTATTGGCTCAAGTTTGTCATAATAGGGATGCACAAGGTCAATACCAACCTTTTTGTAAAGCGGTTTTATATCTTTTCAAAGATTATTTTGGTGTGGCTTAAGCTGAATTTGACCCATCAAATATTCCTGATGATAGATATCAAATCCTCTCTTCATCGTCCTGTATTAATCTCTCTCTTCTCTTCCTTCGCGTCCTTTGCGCCTTCGCGGTTAAATCATTCCGATACAACTGGAATCGATATGATACCATATCAAAATCCCAAAAAATGTTAAAATCAGGATAACAAACTATGAGAAAGTACAGTGAGTAATAAACCAAAGATTCTCGCATTTGCCGGAAGTACGCGCACAGCATCCTACAACAAAACACTGGTAAAAATAGCTGCATCTGGGGCTAGAAACGCCGGGGCTGAAGTCACGTATATAGATCTACGAGATTTCCCAATGCCCCTATTTGATGAAGACTTAGAAGCCACAGAAGGAATTCCCGAAAATGTTCTGAAGTTCAAAGAATTGATGATCGCCCATCAGGGACTTTTGATTGCTTCCCCAGAATACAACAGTTCAATTACCCCAGTGCTCAAAAATGCGATCGATTGGGCATCTCGCCCGCAGCCAGGGGAAGCAGGGCTGGCAGCTTTCAACAATAAAGTAGCAGCAATTATGAGCGCTTCTCCCGGAGGTTTAGGAGGATTGCGGGGATTAGTGCATTTGCGGTCTATTTTGGGAAATATTAACGTGATGGTTATTCCCGATCAAAAAGCAATTTCCCAAGCTTTTCAAGCATTTAATCCTGACGGTACGCTGCAAGATGTCAAGCAACAGGAATCAGTACAATATCTTGGTGCTAAACTTGCTGGAATATTGGCAAAACTCAGCGCGTAACTGACATATTGCTGTAGGGGCGGGTTCACAAATAATATCTAACAAGTACCAACAATCTGAATAAACCCGCCCCACCCAACAATTTAAAGAAAGAGTATTTAATTACCCAATTTTTTCTGCTTCCAAGCCTCCACAAACGGCAAAAACACCGACACCAACTCCTGCCGATTCATCACCAAAGTCGGATAAGAAATTCTCGCATAATTTTTTCCCACTTCCAAGGGGAAAATTGCCTGGGAGTCCAGCGGTAGCCAAACCGCACCAGCAGCTTTCACAATTACCCAACTCCCCGCAATATCCCAAATTTTTGGAGTCGCTTCCACGCCTCCCATAGACACGCCAGAAGCCACAGTCAAAAAATTATAACTAGCCATTCCTAACATCCGAATTTTACTCGGAAGATGAGGCCCGATGCCCACACTTCGCGAACACAAATTAAAAATATGATTTCCGCTCATTTTATCAGCAGTTGGGCGAATCGGGCGATCGTTCAAAAATGCACCTTGAGGCATATTCATCAATACATTGTCGCCCGCCAAGTCCTCTGCATAAAAACCGTGAAAAGATTGATTCAGCAGTGGCAAATGCACGCAGCCAAAAACCGGAGTTCCGTGATACAATAAACCCAAAGAAATACCCCAAATCGGAATGCCCCTGGCAAAATTAGTGGTAGCATCCAGAGGATCGACAACCCAACACCATTCAGTATCGGGGAAAACGTGGTCTCCTTCCTCGCTCAAAATCCCGTGACTGGGAAAAGTAGATGCGATCGCACTTCTAATTGTAGCATCTGCCCAATTGTCAGATTGCGTAACCAAAGTGCCGTCATCTTTCTCATTCGCTTGTGCAGAACCGAAATCTTTCAAAAACTGCTGTCCAACTGTCTTGACAGTAGTCTGAGAAAAACTTAAAATAGAATCCCAAAAATTCGTCATTAGTTATTGGTTATTGGTTATTAGTTATTGGTTGTTAGTTGTTAGTTGTTAGTTGTTAGTTGTTAGTTATTCGTTATTCGTTATTTCAATAACAATTGACAACTAATAACTAACGACTGTCAACAGTCAACCGTCAACAGTCAACCGTCAACAGTCAACTGCCAAAATATCAGTCTAGTTCATTTTCCAGGATAGTGGCGATCGCACTTTTAGCATTATCCTGAAACTCCTGAACATCCACCCTACTCAACAGCCAAACAGCCGCCACCATACCCACCGCAGGCACCGTAAAAACCAACCCGTAAGCCAGCATCGGCACCCCAAACAAACTCCTGCCAAAATCTAAAATAGCACCACCGCTAACCGTCGCTATGCCCCGCGCCATCGCCTGGGACAAACCCCAAGCCCCAATAAAAGTCCCCGCAGTTTCCGCAGCAGTCAAATCCAACATCAAACTCAGCGCCCCCGTTGTGGTAATTCCCGAAGCTAATCCAAACAACAGTAAAGCCAACTTAAACAAAATTGGATTCCCAGTAAATCCCGATGCAATAATTAAACCAAAACAAACCGCCACCGACAAACAGCCCAACCTAATCGTATTTTGCTTGCCAATTCGTGGCACAATTAAAAAACCAGTAGCGCTCAAACCACAAAGCACACCAGTACCATAAATAGCATTCAACCGCGTAGTTTCCGAAATCGGCATCTTAAAAATTTCCCCGCCGTAAGGTTCCAAAACGGCATCCTGCATAAACAAACAAATTGTCATAATTAGCAGGAAAGTAAAAAACAAACCAGTTTGGCGACTAGCAGTCAAAATCCGCAGAGCTCTTCCCAGAGTAATTTTATCTTCTCGATTAACTGCGATCGATCGCACTCCATAACGCGAATACTTTTTCTCAACCCCAAAAGTCGCAACTCCTACCAACAGCAAAACCACCGCCGGCACTTTCACAAACAAAGCATTAATCGACTCCCGTAAAACTTCACGCGGGACATCCCCATCAATTTGTTTAAGTAAACCGCTGCTGACAATTGCGCCTATAATAATACCAACCATCAACATCGACCACACAACACCAATCAACTTCGATCGATCTTCTTCATCAGAAACATCCACCAACAAAGCAGCAAAAGGAGTCGAACTCGAACAAATAGCAATACCATAAACTGCAAAAATCAAACCCAACAAAGCCACCCAACCGTAAGTAGGAGTCGTCCACCCCACAGAATCCAAACTGTCACCTAAGCGCCACATCACCTGCACCGCCAAAAAAGCCGAAATCACAAACAAAACCCCGCCCATCCACACATAACCCGTGCGGTGATGCCCAAACAAAGGCCTAGCATCAGACATCTGCCCGAACCACACCCTAGCCGGGGCGACAAACTGGTGCATCGCCAAGGTACCGGCCACCACAGTAGCCGGAATAGCCAACTCCTTAATCATCACCCGATTGAGCACTCCCAGGGTCAAAATCGACATCATACCCAACCCCATCTGAAACAAGCCTAGGCGGAACATAGTCAGCAGGTTAACTCTTTTGATAGCACCAGTCGCGGAATCTGTTAATCCTGAATCTGGCAAAGGGTAGATCGACATAATTGTTCAAATAAACACAACTTTCCATTTATAGTAACTGAGATACCGCAACCCACCTGCATTCTTTCCCCAGTCAGCACCTCAAAAGCAATTATCTGTAACAATAAAGAAAAGAATTATGGATTTAGCAACCGTGACAACCATTACTTTGGGAAAAAATGGCCCAGCCGTCATACCCCTGTGCGTCGGAACTTGGGCTTGGGGAGATAAGCTATTTTGGAATTACGGCAGCAACTATGGCGCCGCCGAAGTAGAAACAGCATTCAAAACATCCCTAGACAGCGGCGTCAACTTCTTCGACACAGCCGAAGTCTACGGTAACGGCTTATCAGAAGAATTGCTGGGAAAATTCATCAAAAAAACCAGCCAACCCGTCCAAATAGCCACCAAATTCGGCCCTGTACCTTGGCGCATCAGCGGAAAATCAGTTTCCGAAGCCTTGAGTGCCAGCTTAAAACGCTTGCAAGTAGAACAAATAGCCCTCTACCAAGTACACTGGCCTTTCACCTTTTTGCTGAGTCAAGAAACCCTAATGAACGCCTTAGCAGATGAAGTCAAACAAGGTAGAATTCAAGCAGTAGGAGTCAGCAACTACACAGAAGAACAGATGCGCGAAGCCCACAAGATATTAGCAACCAGAGGTGTTCCTTTAGCAACTAATCAAGTTCGTTATTCCTTGCTATCGCGGCAAGTAGAAAAACAAGGAATTGTAAGTGCGGCCTCGGAATTAGGAGTAACAATTTTGGCTTATAGCCCCTTAGCCCAAGGGTTGCTGACTGGTAAATATACAGCCCAGGAACAACCAGCCGGAGCTCGTAAATTTGACTCGCGCTTCAGCAAAGCTGGCATCGATAAAATCGAATTAGTCATGTCAACACTGAGGAAAATGGGCAAAAAGCGCGATCGAACTCCCGCCCAAGTAGCCCTCAACTGGCTAATCGCTCAAAACGGAGTAATCCCGATTCCCGGCGCCAAAACAGCCAAACAAGCCCAAGAAAATGCAGGTGCATTAGGTTGGCATTTGAGCCAAGATGAAGTCAACCAACTAGAACTAATGACTCGTCCGTGGCTAGAATAGATTGATTAACTGTTAACAGTTAACTGTTCGCTGTAGGTTGGATTTTAATTCCCAACCCAACCTACAGTTCAATGCCCAACATCTGTTACATCCGTTACATCTGAGATCTTGCACCACTCTCAATAAGAGGACTTTTCGTGGGGGAGGGCGGGTTTATAGAACCTATTTGCAAGCTTTAAGGCTGTTGGCGAACCCGCCCCTACGGCTAATTGAAAATGGTGCAAGAACTCAGTTACACAATCTGTTGCCAAACTTTCTTCTTACTATGAAAATATTAACTGACTGGGGTTTCACGCGCGAAGGCTGGCGCAACAACAGCCGAGGCGAATATTTAGTTTTGCTGCAATTAGTATTACTTGCAGCATTTGCAATCTTACCAGTTTATCAACTGCCGGGATTCAAAATTCCATCAACTCAATTTATTCCCGGCATTTATTGAAAATCAACAGATTGAGGTCAATTCTAGTTTGTGCTAAAATGGATTAATCAACTATAAATTTCAATAGCCATGCTACCTTTAAATATCAAACTGTTAAAAATAGCATTCTCCTTGGCAGCTTTATCATTATCACTCAGCAGTTACACTGCCAGCACAAATTCTTCTTCACTACCTAAAAATCTTTTTCACTTTACTAACTCTCAGACAAATACCTCGGCTATAAAACAAAAACAAAATTTAGTCGTAGCCGATATCAATAGTGAAAAAGCAACAATTGAATCAGTTGTTATATTAAATCTGAAAGCTTTGAATGAAGAAAATATAGAAGCTTATATGGCGACGATAGACCCAAATTCTCCAGCCTTTGAACTCACAAAAAATGCGATTATACAAAGTTTTTTGATTTACGATTTAAATTATGTAATGAACACTTTTGATGTTGCAACCATATCAGACAATACAGCCATAGTCACAGTAGATCAAACAACAACAAAAATTCAAGGCCCCCGCTTCAGAAATAATAGAATGGTCTTACAGCACAAATTCAACAAATCTCAGGGAGAATGGAAAATGTTTAGCTCTGAAATTCAGAAAGTTGAGTATTTAAACTAGACAACTAAGACTGATGCCGATCGCTGAGTAAATATACTCAATCAGCATTATTTATAAATCTGCGGAAGAGCCAATGTAACTTGGCATACAAACCCAAACCTCAAATTTGCCCACCCTCAGTTAAGCCGCTTCCTAGCCAAGTCCCCCACCGGAAAAATCACATTAAAATCCACATTAATTAAGTTGTCAATTCACCTAAAATCACTCAAAATTAAAATAAGAAATAAAAAGTAATATTTATCTAAATTCTCACAGAAGAATTAACCCCTAGATGAGAGCCACCTATCCTGTAGACTTGCTGCCACCGGGCGCAACTGCAAAAACTCCCCCTGCTTCCCTCCTCAGTCCGCTATTCAACCGCCTACACCCCAGCCCAGAAACCCTTCTGCTCATCCTCTCCCTAGTCATCGGGGGAGTCACGGGCGCAGGCGTCGTCACTTTTCACTATTTGATCCATTTGATCCACACCCTGATGCTGGAAGACTTTATGGGGGCAATTTCCTCTTGGGGCTCGTGGACACTAGCCTCTATCCCCACCCTTGGCGGAGTCGTCATCGGGTTAATGCGCTGGCGGTTTCGGGATTTTGGCCCCAATATGTCTTCGCTGATTGCAGCCACTCGTGGGTTACAAGAACTTTCACCACTCAAACCCATCACTAAAATGGTGGCGGCCTCAGTTTCCCTTGGCACCGGCGCATCCCTGGGCCCAGAAGCCCCTAGCGTGGAAATTGGCGCTAATTTTGGAATGCTGCTGGCTCAAGTTTTGCAACTTTCCCCAGAACGGCAGCGCTTGCTCCTCGGTGCTGGTGCAGCCGCCGGTTTATCTGCCGGGTTCAACGCTCCCATCGCTGGAGTATTCTTTGCCTTAGAAGTTGTGCTTGGTAGCACTTTTGCCACTTCTTCAGTCAGTGTTGTTTTGCTAGCAGCCGTAGTTTCAGCACTTGTCGCTCAAATTTGTTTGGGATCTCAACCGGCTTTTGCTCTGCCAGTCTACGATGTGCGTAGTCCCTTGGAATTGCCTTTTTATATGGGATTGGGGCTGTTGGCTAGCCTAGTTTCCCTAGCTTACACTGAGGCAATTCAATTGGCAGAGCGGTGTTTTCAGGGGAAAGTCGGAGGATTTGTTTGGTTGGGACGATTGCCGCGACCGATTCACCCAATTATTGGGGGTGCTTGCGTCGGTTTAGTAGCTTTGGTGTTACCTCAAGTATTGGGGGTTGGTTATGAAACCGTCCAAGCCATGCTTCAAGATGTTGAGTTTTCTTTGCCTTTATTGCTGTTGTTATTGTTCGTGAAACTGGCGGTGACAGCAATCAGTCTTGGTAGTGGTTTGGTGGGTGGCATTTTTGCTCCGGCGATGTTTTTGGGTGCTTCCCTAGGTTCGGCTTATGGGATCTTTTTGACGATGATACCGGCTTTGGGGGATCACGTTGCGGGCCCTCCAGCCTATGCAATGGTGGGAATGGCTGCTGTGCTTGCGGGTAGTGCTAGAGCGCCTTTGACTGCAATTCTGTTGATGTTTGAATTGACTAGAGATTACCGGATTGTTTTGCCTTTGATGGCGGCTGTCGGATTGAGTGTTTGGCTGGTGGAGTGTGTTAATCGTCGATCGCAGGCTCACAGCCTCAACCTTCAGCAAATGGGTGTGGATGTGGCCCTCAATACGCCGATCAAGGCAAGGGAACAGTTGCAGGATTGGGAAGATGTTTTGGGCGATCGCATTGTGACTGAACTGATTTCTTGCCAAATCCCGATCGAGGAGGAACACAGGGGCGATGATCCTGTAATGGTGATCGCTAATGCACATTTGCCGGAAAATGTCAAACTCTTACCTGAAACAAAATCACCAGTTTGACTGAGATAAAATACTAATTCAATCTCTACAACCTAATTCAAACCATGATATTTATTAATCCAAAAACTGACTACGCCTTCAAAAAAATCTTCGGTTCTTCAGAAAGCAAAGAGATTCTAATTAGCTTTCTCAACGCCTTGATTTATGAAGGCAATTCCACCATCCAAGACTTAGAAATAATCAACCCAAATCTGCCGCCCAAACTAGAAGGCTTAAAAGATAGTTATCTGGATGTGAAAGCCCAACTAATCGACGGTACTTTAGTAATCATTGAAATGCAGGTAGTCAATGTTCAGTCTTTTGGTAAGCGGGTTTTTTACAATGCAGCTAAGACTTATGCTTTTCAATTGGAAGCAGCACAAGGATATCGATTGCTGAAGCCAGTGATTGCTTTGACAATTACTGACTTTGAGATGTTTCCAGAGAATGAAGAGTTTATTTCGAGATTTGTGTTAAAAGAAGTCAATAAAAACTTTACTTATCCCGAAAACGATCTAGATTTAGTATTTGTAGAGTTGCCGAAGTTTATCAAAGGACAAGAGGAACTTGAAACAATAGCCGACAAATGGATTTATTTTATGAAAAATGCCAGAAGTCTGACATCGGTTCCAGAAACAATGGATAGCGTACCGGAAATACATGAAGCTTTTAATATTGCGAATCAAGCCAAGTTGAGCCGGGAGGAAGTGGAAGATTTGGACAGAAGAGAACAGTTTATCTATGACCAACAAGGAGCAATTATTAAAGCTTCTCTGGAAAGCCTAGAACAAGGAAGAGAACAAGGAAGAGAAGAAGGACGAGAAGAAGGACGAGAAGAAGGACGAGAAGAAGGGATGCGAGAAAAGGCGATCGCGATCGCCCGACAATTACTTTCACAGCTAGATAATGCCACGATCGCGCAAGTTACCGGGCTTAGTGTTGAGGATGTCCAGAATTTGCGATCGGGTGATTCATAGTTTAAAATTGGCGATCGGCTCAATCGACGATCGCCACCATCAACCCCTCCACATCGCAGACAGTGGCACTACCATCAAATTTGGTCTAAAATAATCAAAAATTATCAACAAGCCCAGAGGCGCTTAGGTGACTTCTAACGAGGGAACAGCACAAAATCAAAGTCAGAAAATGCCAGAAAAAGCCCCCTTGGGTTCTAGTTACTACGGCTTGTTAGGGCTGCATCCTTCCGCATCGCCGATCGCAATTAGGCGATCGTACCGGGAACTCAGCAAACTCTATCATCCAGATACCACCGACTTGCCAACCGCAATCGCTACCGCCAAGTTTCAGCAGCTTAACAACGCCTACGCTACCCTCAGCAATCCAGAACGTCGTCTCGCCTACGACCTCAAAATCGGCTACTCTCGAATGAACGTGATTCAGCAGCCCCCTGGCTTCAACACTCCAGTTTCCCAATCGCGGGCCAAAAATTTCAACTCCGCTTACCTCGATCCCACGGATCGGCCACTTTCTCCAGGAGAAATATTCGCCCTGTTTATCATGGCATCTACCTTAATCGGATGTTTGATGCTGGCGATCGCGATCGGGCTAATTCGTGGTAATTGACAACTAAAAGTTCTACATTAAAAATTAACCACAGTCTTCCCAATTCCCAATTCCCCATTCCCAATTCCCATTCCCCATTCCCCATTCCCCATTCCCCATTCCTTATGACACTTCCCTCCTCTGACACCCCTTTATACAACCATCCACTCCCAGAAATTGAGAAGTGGCTAAAAAGCCGTGGCTGCGAACAAAATCTGCGAGAACTCCACTGCTGGAACATCGATAGACCTGCATGGAAAGCAGAACTCGCCCTCGAAGTTGACCAACTCACCATCCGCTACATCAATGCCGGAAACGATGGCCAAGATATTCAGCGCTTCTTCAAATATTCCCTCTCTCGTCAGGATATCGAAGCAGCAGTTTTTTCTGGGCCATGATTTGATTTTAGATTTCCGATTTTGGATTTTAGATTGGGACTTGATTTTAGCATCGAAATGATATAAACGGAGGACACGGCAGTGCCGTGTCCCTACCGCGATCAATTGTAGGGACACGGCTTCCCAACCAATTGGAATCGGCAATTTATCGGCTTGGGATAGCATATCTTGGGCTAATTGTCAAGTGTAAAAACTATGAAAATTATCGAATCTTCTAGGCGAGTTCTAGTTTGTCAAAACCGCACTTGTCGCAAGCAAGGTGCAGCAAATGTACTCGCAGCTTTTCAGAAGTTATCCGGTTCAGAAGTGGCGGTGGTTTCTAGCAGTTGTTTGGGACAATGTGGCAGTGGGCCGATGGTGTTGGTGATGCCAGAACAGGTTTGGTACTGTGGCATTTGTCCTGAAGAAGTGGCCTCCATTACCGACCAACATTTTCACGGAGGAAAACCAGTGAAGGCGATGCTTTATCGAAAGTTTCATGGATCGTCCAATTAGTCTGCGGAGTTAGACTTCGTTTATTTAGTTGCGGTTTCAACCCCGAAATTATAGCTGTAACTGCATTTACCTTCTTTATTCTTCTATACTTAAGCTTTTTTCTGAAACACCATCAAATGCTGCTGAGGCAACATCTCTTTCGTTTCCTGCCAAACTAAACCCACCGCAGCCATTTCTTTTTTCACCTGCTTTTGGGTCATTTTGTGCAAACCTTTAATCGGAAGCATCAGGTTTTCACCTCGGTACTCAATAGATACTGTACGTCCTCCCGGTTTCAGTGCTTTCACAATTCCTTGCATCATTTCCCTAGGATATTCAAATTCATGATAAGCATCGACCATGACAACTAAATCTACACTATCTTTGGGCAAGTTCGGGTTAGTAATAGTCCCCAGTACAGTCTCAACATTGCTGATATTTCTCTCAATCTTATTCAATTCTACAAACTTTAGCATTTCCGGTTGAACGTCAACTGCCAAAACTTTTCCTTCTGGAACTAAGGGTGCAATCCGAAAGCTAAAATATCCTGTTCCAGCGCCAATATCTGCGACAATATCAGTTGGTTTCAAATCAAGATTGTTGACTAATCTCTTTGACTTTTCTTCCATGCCGCGAGAAGGTCTTTCCAACCAGCCAGCGCCTTGATATCCCATGACTTGGGCAATTTCTCGTCCCATATAGAATTTCCCAATTCCGTCTGGATTATGAATGGTTCGTTGCTGATAAATATTGTTATTACCAGGGATTTCACCTGCATTTGCTGTACAGATATTGAGTGGCAGTAGGCAAATAATTGCTAAGATAATTACTGCTATCGGTTTAATGAATTGTATTGTGTTTTTCACGATGATGCTAATTTAGTTTTACTCGTTAAAAAAATTATTTGACAGCCGACTCTAACAATCTAATTGTAGCATAATTAGCATCAATCTCAACTTGTTGACCGATCGGCAAAGTAAACTTATCACGAATATGACCGATCGCAGAACCGTACCAAGCAGGAATCCTCAACGGACGGATGTGATCTGACAAAACTTGAGTTAACTTCAGAGATTCCTGCGGTTTTTCGGCATCGCACCTGGTACATTGTCCAAAAACAAAGCCGGATATCTTATCCAAAATACCAGCTAACTTAAGTTGAGTCAACATTCGATCGATGCGATAAACCTCTTCGCTAACTTCCTCAATAAACAAAATACTATTTTCCCAATCCGGCAGATAAGCTGAGCCAATCATAGTTGATATGACAGAGAGATTACCACCGATAAGTTTTCCCCTAGCTTTTCCTTCGCTAATAGTTTCAATATCCATTTTGGGAGGGTTTTGCAAAGTTACAGCACCTGCATCAAACAAAACTTGTTTGAGATAATCTACCGTAAAACTACTCCAATTCGACACACCCAATGGCCCGTGAAACGTCACCAGATTGGTTTTAGTATGAATAGCTAATAAGAGTGCTGTCACATCGCTGAAACCGATAATAATTTTCGGATTATTGCGGATCATGTTATAATCTAAAAGTGGCAATATGCGACCACATCCCCAACCCCCCATACCCGTAAAAATAGCTTGGACTGAGGAGTCGCCAAAGGCAGAATTGACATCAGCAGCCCGATCGCTATCTTTACCCGCCAAATAGCCGTAGCGGTCATAAAAATGCTTCCCCACTTTAACTTTCAGACCCAATTGATCCGCAGCTTTAAAAAACGGCTGAATTTCTTTTTCATAGCTGAAAGCCGCCGGATTAATCAGAGCAATAGTATCGCCGAGTTGTAGACGACGTGGCAATATCGTAGCCTGGGATTGTGGTAAAATTTGGGATTGTGCGATCGGTAATAATTGACTCCCCATAGCAGTCAGTCCCAAAGTTCTGATCAGATAGCGACGCGGTATAACCATAGCGATTAAATTATTGGTGTTATAATTCTATAATAAAATGTATAGTAGCTTAATTTAATTTGGCGATTATCCCATGAAAATAGACAGTAAAACATCAGCTAAAAAATCTTGGGCAAAACCTTTTGCCTCTCCCGCTGCGGAGTTTCCCCTAACTCAGCTATCGGTTAAAAGTGGCAAAATCCCCCCCGGATTTCGCGGTACTCTCTACCGAAATGGGCCTGCACGTTTGCAACGGGATGGTATTTCTGCCGGACATTGGTTTGATGGCGATGGTGCTATTTTAGCCGTACATTTTACCGATGTTGGTGCTGCTGCTGTTTATCGCTACGTGCAAACAGCGGGGTATCAAGCTGAGGAAAAAGCTGATAAATTTCTCTATACTAATTACGGTATGACAGCACCGGGGCCTATTTGGTTACGGTGGAATAAACCAATTAAAAATGCTGCCAATACTTCTGTTTTAGCTTTGCCCGATCGCCTTTTAGCACTATGGGAAGGTGGCCCGCCTCACCGCCTTGATTTACAAACCTTAGAAACTATTGGTATAGATAACTTAGGAACTCTAGAAGGAGAGTTTAGCTATTCGGCTCACTGTAAGCGCGACCCGATTAGTGGTAATATTTACAATTTTGGAGTTGTCCCTGGTGCGACTACCAAATTAAATGTTTATAAGAGTGATTATACAGGCAATATCACCCAAAAAGCAAGTGTTCCTTTGGATGGAATTCCCCTAATTCACGATTTTGTATTAGCTGGGAAGTATTTAATATTTTTTGTCCCACCAGTCCGACTCAAATTTTTACCAGTTTTAGCTGGAATTAGTAGTTATGGCGACTCATTTGAATGGAAACCAGAGTTAGGAACCCAGATATTAGTTGTTGACTCTGAAAATCTATCTTTAGTTAGTCGCAGCAAAACTGATCCTTGGTTTCAATGGCATTTTGCTAATGGTTTTGTCAAGGAAGATGGCGATGTAGTTGTTGATTTTGTACGCTTGACTGATTTTCAAACCAATCAACGATTGAAGGAAGTAGCGACAGGTGAAACTCGGACTAATGCAGAGGGAATTCTCAGCCGAGTGCATCTCAATCCACAAACGGGGAAGGTGACAGCAACGGAAGAATTGTTGGGTCAACCTTGCGAGTTTCCGATTGTACCTGCTTCAGAAATCGGTCAAATGTCACGGTATGTTTATCTAGCAATGTATCGACCTGATGTGGATATTGTAGCTGAACGTTATGGCGCGATCGCCCGTTTGGACACAGAAAACCAAAATCTCACAATTGCCGACTGTGGCGAAAATCGCTATCCTACAGAACCTATCTACGTTCCAGATATTTCCTCGGACAAAGGTTGGATAGTAACAGTTGTTTATGACGGCAATTCTGATAAAAGCGAAGTCTGGATATTTGACAGCGACGGGCTCGATCGCGCTCCTGTTTGTCAGCTAGAATTGCCTAGTGTCATACCTTTGGGCTTTCACGGCACTTGGAAAAACGCCCTATGAGCAAATTGTAAAGAAGTATTGCGGAAGATTTATTAAAAATTGTTGCCGCTTTAGCTTCAAGTTGTTAAGGTGTGTGTAGAGAGCAAATCCTCATATATTAGGAGGCGTGGAATTTATGCTCTATATTGCTCAAAAATCCTGTGTATTTTCCCGGCAAATTAACTCCCCCGGCTACACAGGAAAACACCGCCAATCCTAGCGAATTCCCGATGAATTCCCGATGAATTCCCGATGAATTCCCGGCGAATTCCCGGCGAATTGAATTCGCTGCTACACACACAAAGTCCGCCTGCGCGGACTCAAGATAGAGTCAGATTCAGCCAAAGTTGGTACAATTCTTCACCTTGTTTTCCCACTTCAAGTTTGTCTGCTTGAATGACGTTTAGTGTCCAGATTCCCAACCAATTTCTGGCAAATCAAAGTTTAGTTCAACTCACACGCACGTTAGCGATTCAAAAGTTTTGAGTTAACTCCACAAAATTCATAACTCTCAACTTATAACTTCCTGCGTGGTGAGCACTTCAAATCCAGAGGGCTTAATTTATGCATCTTCAAGGAAAAACAGCTCTAGTTACAGGGGCTTCACGCGGAATTGGGCGATCCATCGCCCTAGAATTAGCGAAACAAGGCATCAAACGTTTGTTAATTGTGGCGCGCAACCGCCAGCAATTAATTGAATTGGCAGAGGAAATCAATGTTTTTGGCGTAGAAGTAGTGCCCTTAGCTTTAGATTTAACTCAGTCTGTAGCGGTGAATATTGCGATCGCCCAAGCTTGGCGAGATAACGGCCCAATTCACCTGCTAGTCAACTGTGCAGGCGTCGCACACCAAGCATCATTCTTGCGTTCTCCGCTACCGTTAATTCAGGAAGAAATCGCCTTAAATTTACTAGGAACCTACACAATTACTAGGTTAATAGCGAGACGAATGGCCGCCCAAAAAGACGGAACAATCGTCAATGTTTCCAGCTTAATGGGCAAAATTGCCGCTCCCACAATGGCGACTTATTCTGCTACTAAATTTGCCATTTTAGGCTTTACCCAAGCCTTACGCAGCGAGTTAGCAGCCTATAACGTAAAAGTCACAGCATTACTGCCATCTCTAACAGATACCGACATGGTGCGAGACTTGGAACAATTTCGGTGGGTAGTGCCCACAACTCCCGAAAAAGTTGCCCTCGCGCTAGTGGCGGGATTGCACAAAGATGCGCCGGAAATCTTAGTAGGATATCAAAGTCATTTAGCAGTTTGGTGTCACAGAATTGCCCCTTGGCTGCTGGATTGTGTGTTGCGGATGGCAACTCCTGAGCTTAGGGAGAAGTCGCAGCGCGATCGCAAATTGCGAGATGCTTTAGCTAGCGGGCGGTAAACTTTACGGAATACCCAAATCCCCGACTTCTTTAAGAAGTTGGGGATTTAAAAGAAAAGTGTTAAATTAAAAAAATTATTCAGTATCCCTTAACCGGATGTTGACCATAATAAGGCAAAGCATCAGACCAATTAGGACGAATACCCATTTGCCACTCCAAATAAGCTAGTTCCAACACACTAGAAACCGATGAACCCAACTCGCTTGTAACTTCAATCAACTGATAGGAATTACCCCAACTCTCCAACTTTTCCTGCCAAGATTCAGGAGTCATCACCGTATCAGGAAACAACTCAGTCAAACCAGAATCTTTGTTAACTGAATAAACAGCGCCAAATAATTGACCTCGCTGTGCAGGCATTTGTAGCGCGATATCATCTCTCAAAAGCCCCCCCTTAGCAAGGGGGGGTTGGGGGGGTTCTAATTCCCAAAGCCCCCCCTTAGCAAGGGGGGGTTG
>NZ_JAKJHX010000051.1:19512-32547 GCF_021648855.1 Tychonema litorale BBK16
CCCCTTAGCAAGGGGGGGTTGGGGGGGTTCTAATTCCAAAATCCCCCCCTTAGCAAGGGGGGGTTGGGGGGGTGCAGCCCAAGCAAAAGCCGCCAAAGTTGAAATAGTAAAAATGGGAATATCCAACTGTTGAGCTAAAGTCCGCGCAGTCACCATACCGATGCGAGTCCCCGTGAAACCTCCGGGCCCCTTCGCAACTGCAATAAATGCTAAATCTGCCCAAGTTTGCGGTTGGATAAACTCGACTAAATACTGGTGCAAATGAGTTGCTAAATCGCGATCCAAATTCCAAGTTTCACAGCGAGAGTCACCATCAAAATTGCTGATGGCTAAACCGAGTTCACGACTAGCCGTGTGCAGCGCCAAGCCGTATTTTTTAACCGATGTTGCGTCTTTGGGATTGCTATTCATGGTTATTGATGATTTTCCTTGACAAAAAACAGAGGGGAAGCTACGACTAAGCAAGCAAAAAGAAAGCCAAATGCTCCGGTGAGATTTAAAAACCTTGGATATCCAATGCTTCCAGTCATCAGAAACAAGAATACTAAAGTTCCAAATAACTTGTTATTCGCAAATTCTTTATTTTTGGAAACTTGATACTTGACGAACATAAAACCTGAAGAAATTAGCAGTGCAAACATAGAATTAAAAATCACTATTTGAGAGCCAAAGATAAACCAAACTAAGGAAAACATTAGTAAGTCTAACCAAAAGTCTTTAGTTATCAATTTGGGCAGCCAAAAATCTATAGTATAAAGTGGCATAATTTGCTTGGCTAATGTCTTTTGTTTCAGGCGAATGATTATATTTTTTAACTTGATCTTGGGATCAATCTGCAATACTTGCTGCCACTCAGGCGCGCGGGAGTTATTGACTCTGCCCAACAGCTTTACTGTTACAATTTTATTTAATTGCAAATCAGTGAGTCTAGTGGTGATTATTTCAGATAAATGCGGATAACAAACGGTATTATCGGGGGTTCTGTTGATGACAATATTGAGCTTGTGCTTAGATTGATTAACTTGAATTATGACATTATGGGTGGCGATCGCATCTTGCAAAGCTTGCTGAATTTCAGCTTGCTCTTGGCGAGTGAAAAGTGACACACCGGGCGCAGGTTTAACCGCTGATTCTGCGGGCGTTTCCGGCGGATTCAAAACAGGCGAACCCTCTAAATATACTGATTTGGGGTTCAATTGCCGGATGACGGCTGATGCTGAATTATAGCGCCGATTGGTGGCACTTTGAAGCATCGTATCGAGGATGCGACCGAAATCATCGGTAACAGCCGTTTTCAGATAATTTCGCCAAGCCCAAGTATCCTCTGTACTGTCGAACAAATCGAAGGGAGGAATTTGAGTCAGCAAGTGGATACAAGTGACTCCCAAACTATAGATATCGCTGGCAAAAACTGCTTTACCCATCAGTTGTTCTGGAGCCGTATAAGCAGCACTTCCAATAATTGTACCAGTTGGTTGCAAGCCAGTTCCTGTTACTTTTTTGGCAGCACCAAAATCTACTAGGACAATATCTTTTTGAAAAGGAGAGGGTTGAAAGGAATTTCCTAATGGTGTTAAAGGGGTTGGAGACAGTCGGCGGCGAATTATATTTTCTGGTTTGATGTCGCGGTGAATAACTTTTGATTTGTGGATAAAGTGGAGTACAGGCAATAAATCATTGAGGATTTGTCGAATTTGAGTTTCGCTGAATGCTCCTTTTTGTTCTAATTCTTGAGCTAAGTTTTTGCCGTTTATAAATTCTTGTACTAAATATTGTCTACCGTCTTGTTCAAAATGTGTTATTAATTCGGGAATTTGGGGATGTTTACCTAATGTTTCTAGCTGGGCTGCTTCTTGGTGAAATAGTTGAGTGGCTTTTTCGGTTGCGTTTTTTTGGGGTAAAGATTGTTTGATTACGCACTGAGAAAAATTTATAGGTTTGCTTTCATCTACTGCTAGGAATGTTCTGCCAAATCCTCCTTGTCCGATCGGCTTTATGGTACGGTAGCGAGAGGCTGGGGAGGCTTGTGCGTCAGGAGTTAACAATAATTTTGAGCCGCAACTTTGGCAAATTTCTGCATCACTGAGGTTTTGCGGATTTTGACAAGTTTGGTTTAAGCAATAGCTCATTTGATTTTAGAATGGGGAATGGGGAATGGGGAATGGGGCATTGGGCATTGGGCATTGGTTATTGGTTATTGGGCATTGGTAACAGCTAACAGCTAACAGCTAACCAATAACCAATAACCAATAACCAATAACTAATAACTTAAGTCGGTACAAGTTCGCCCGGCCGCAATTTTGCCCATTTGCCGGTCTCTTGTTTGAAACTTTGACAACCGACTACATCCCATTCCATTTCAATTTCATCTTGACGGGGACGAATGTTGACGTTGATTGTTGGTTCTACGGGGTCGAAATCGGGTGTTTCGGTGAGGTGAATCTGTTCGTGCTGTCCTTCTACGGCGTGGTAGGTGAAGCAGCGGTCTACATAATGGCAGTTAATACAAATACACATCCTTGATATCCTCTGTGCATTTCAAAAAGATTGGTGAATTTCGAGCTTTCTGTTAATCTAGCGTAACTAGAGTTTTATTGTTGTAAGTTTATTTATTTTTGTTGCGATGTCTTTTAATTTGCCACCTACATTATCTCCTGATTCTTGGCCGTTTGATTTGGAACTGTTGACACCGCCTGCTTATTTGGTGGGTGGTGCTGTGCGTGATGCGCTGCTGGGGAGACGATCGCATTATTTTGATTTAGATTTCGTTATGCTAACACGGGCGGTGAAGACTGCTCGAAAAATTGCCGATCGCACCAATGCTGGATTTGTCTTATTGGATGCGGAACGGCAAATTGCGCGGGTGGTGTTTGCGGGCGGTACGGTGGATTTGGCGCAGGCGGAAGGGGGGAGTCTGGAGGGGGATTTGTGGCGTCGGGATTTTCGGATTAATGCGATCGCCTGCAATCCTTTTACTGGAGAAATCATCGATCCGGTGGATGGTCAAACTGATTTGCGGCTGGGTTTGGTGCGGATGATTTCCCGCGCTAATTTGGAAGATGATCCGCTGAGGTTATTAAGAGCTTATCGTCAAGCGGCGCAGTTAGGTTTTGCGATCGAACCGGAAACTCTATCTGCAATTCGCGAATTAGCACCGTTGTTGAGTCAGATAGCGGTGGAACGGGTGCGGAGTGAATTGGGCTATTTGTTGAGCAATCCTGACGGCGTACCTTGGATTTGTCGGGGTTGGGAAGATGGTTTGTTTTCGATTTGGTTTGAAAGTGCGATCGACCGTTTTGATATTTTAACCAAAATTGACGCATCTGCTAACAAACTAGCGGCTATTTACCCGGAATTAGGAAAGGAATTCGATCGTCAGATTCGAGATACGATTAAAACTCCGTTGTTGGCGATCGCAAAGTTGGCTATGTTGGCAGATGCTGACCCGACAATTGCTGAAACCCAGTTGCTACGGTTGAAGTACAGCAATGCTGAGATCAAAAGTGCGATCGGGCTTGTGAAATACTTGCCCAAATTGCAACAAAAGGCAATTTGTGAGATGTCTTTGCGAGAACAGTATTTCTTATTTCGGGATGTGGGAATAGTATTTCCAGTTTTAGCAGTTTTGACTGTAGCCGTGGGAGTTTCCCTAGATGAAATTTCACTGTTAATTAATCGCTATCTCGATACTGACGATATAGTTGCCCATCCGACACAATTAGTTAGCGGTAATGACTTAATGGAATATTTGAATGTGCCCAGAAGTCCGCGTATTGGTCAATTGTTAATGGAAATTCAATTAGCGCGGGTGGAGGGGAGAATTTATAGTCAGGAAGAGGCCCTGGCGTTGGCAAAAGAGTTAGTTGACAAGTTAGTTTAAATTTATATAAAGTTATTGATGAAAACTGGCTGATTGATATCGAATCACCTTTTGTGGTTGCCAAAATTCAGCCAGATTTGCAGAATTTTGCCTAAAGTACGTGAAGCGTAGCTATCCCGTAGGGAATCAACCTTCGCTTACTCTTAATTCTTCCGGCAATTCAAACTTGCCATCAGCACCCGCTTCAAACTCAATAACTTGCAACACAGCATCAACATTCAGTGGCCCGTAAATGTGTGGATAAAAATCTCCAGCAGCAGGTTCATACTTAACTTCTGCTTCCACTTTCTCAGACTCAATCCACAGCAAAAGCAATCCTGTTTGTCCGACAAAAAATTTGTTAGCAGTTCTCGTAATTTGCGGGATTGTCGAACAGTGGATGAACCCTTCAGAATCTAGCGTATCGCCGCGATAGGATTGAAGCTGTTTTGCAGCTTCCCACTCTTGGCTTTTAGCAATGTGAAATATAACGCTCATAAATTGTTTGATTTACTGTAGCAATCCTAAATCATTTGTGAATTTCTTACTCCCTCCCCTTAATAAGGGGAGGGTTGGGGTGGGGTAAAAAACTTTACGAATCCTGCAAGGACTGCTATACTTTTTTACTTATTTCTCCAAAATAATGAGTTCTGAGTTTCGGATTCCAAGTTTAGTAAAAAACTCAAACCTCAAAACTCAAAACTCAAAATTCTCTCAAACTAACAACTGATAGATTCAGTCGATCGCGTGACACAACTAAATGTATCCAAGCGCTATCAATTACCGACCCCGGCGAGGAACCATCGTCTCGATATTGATATTAGCCAGAGGAACGCGCTGTGGCGCAGTAGTAGGCACTGGCATATTGCGAGCCATGCTCAAATAGTTGGACGGATCGCCAGCCTTCGGTTGCAGTTCTTGAGGAACAAAACGGCGAACAGTTGACTGCCAAATGATTTGTGGGAAGCCAAGCTGCGAACGGTGGTACTCACCGTAGCGAGGAGTCTTCAAGTTAAAAGGCACTTCACCTGCAACTCGTTGAGGCAAGATGCGGCGCTGCTGATAAGGAACTGTATCGTAGCCGAATTTATTCAGGTACTCATCGCTATTGAGCAATTCGTCAATAAAGCCTTGAGGCCCTTTAGTGGCTACTACGATCGACCAAGCAATCTTTTCGCGTTCGCTGTAAACATCCCGGCCCAAAATGCGCTGTACACACATTTCCACAAAGCGGTAGTTGCTGTTAGTTTGATAATTCCGTTCCAAGAAAGGAGAGGAAGTAGCCAAACCACGAATAAAGTCCCGCACCGTAATTTGGCCGAACTTGATTTGCGACTCCAAAGACTTTTGGCGGTTGCTCTTGAGGATTTGGTGTTCGCTGTAAATCTGGCGATATCCAGCCCAAATCAAATTTTCCATGTCCCCGGATGAGAGCACATTTTCACTTGTGAAAATTCTGGGCTGCTCATCGCCACCGATTTCATAGCCAGCTACGCGCTGGTTTTGGCTCTTAGGAGCGTAGTTCAACAAAGGAAGCGCCACGTTATAATCTCCGTTATCTCAAATTTTCAGAAATAGCTGACACTGCGATCGGCCAGCGTAATGCTACAACTAGCCAACATACAGATTAGGGGATTCCCGGAGTCTAAATCTGATTTTCCTGAATTTTTGCAACAATCTGTAATATTTGTTGACTGTTGACTGTTGTCAGTTGCTTTTCCCTGAGCGGAGTCGAAGGGTAAGTTGTCAGTTGTCAGCCTCATAAATTACCAGCCCAGAGCCGAGTAAAACTCAGTGGTAGCAGCCTTATCTGCGGGTGCTTTGGCTGCATCGGCATCTGGTTCGACGCGAATTTCGGTGCAAAAAGTGGAAGTGCTGAAACCGCCAAAGCGCTTTACCGAACTTGTCCGCATCCGCACATTGGGGTTCGCAAACCAGAAACGTTCGATCGAACTCATGGTCTCATATTCTGTAATCAACAGCAGCCCATCCTCATCATCCATCTCAAAACGGCCGGCCACTGGGACAATTTCGGCATAGCCGCGTTCCCGCAACATCAAACCCTGGCGGGGATTTTCAGGATCGGGGACGATCGCAAACACCGTAGACCCTTTATGATTCTCATCATCCTTATCCCAGGCCATAGAGCCGTGCCAAGTCACAAAAGCCCCCCCAGCGGCACGAATCGGATCAACTTCGTGCATCTGACAAATCTCTGCCACTCGCGCATCATCAGCGCCTAGGGCCGTCACCTGAATGTTTGAATCCCCCATCTCCGCCTGGCGGAAAGCGAGGTGGTGAGTAGTGCGGTGCGATCGCCACTCCCCTGCACTGCTGCGAAAAAACTCCATTGCATCCATACTAAATAGCTCCTTTGGCTGAGGCTTCCCGGTTTGTACGTTTTTTTATGATATAGCTCTCCCCACTTAGATGTACTTTTGTGGCACAAATTAGTGGCAAAATGTGTACTTTGGACATATTGTCAAGACAATGTTATGATAGTTTACAATGAAGGGGATACAAAATATCCTGCAACGTCATTCCGATATATCTCATCTTGATTTATCTCATGTAGCAAAGTGGAGGAGCGATTCATGGATATGCCTATAAGTCTAAGCGTGGAACAGCAGTTCAAACTGCAAGTGTTGCGAGAACAAGTCAAAACCTTAAGTCAAAACGAAGCCCAGGAATATCTCCTAGAGGTTATGCGACAAAACATGGTTAAAGAAAACCTGTTGAAGTTTTGGATTAAAAAAGGCTGATCAGTAGGTTAACCGAATTGAATATCAAATCCGAAAATGCGATCGTTGTTAGATACCCGATTTCTTAAAGAAGTCGGGTATTGGTGTGTGCTGATTGTAGCTAATATTAATTCCTTTTAGTAGTTGGTGAGGCTAAGGGTTGGCTCTTATTTTTAGGTCGATTGGGCTTATTTTTAGTGTCTGGCTTTGGTGGCGGTGGGGGAGGAAAAGTAGCAGCACGTCTAGGTATTTGTAGCGCTGTTCGGAATGCAGAAATCGGGAAAAAAGTTCTAAATCTAGACAGCCTATCCTCAAGAGATTCCGGCGCATCTTCCCATAAACTTTCGTAATAGAAGAAAGCGACACCTAATCCATATTGTTGGACAGCGCGCACCTGGGATTGAATTTGCTGCATCGATACAGGGCGATTTCTCAAACCAGTCATAATCCCAACTCCTGTAGGAATTTTTTTCTGGGTTTCTTGCATTTCTGGACGATTGATTTTACTAATAAACGATTCTAAATCGGGACGGTAAACTTGCACGATTAGTTCGTCAGCAATATCCAAACGCACCCAAGCTAGCCAATCTTGCAAGTGATGCTTATAAGCAAATTCGTAGTAATTGGGAGAAATTGAGAAGATTGCATTGGGTTTGACTGCTTTCACTGCTTGATTTAATTGGGACATAAAAGCCGTAATTTTATTAGCCCGCCACCTTACCCAAGCTGGATCATCAAAGTTAGTTGGAGGAGCTTTTTTGGTTTCTTTTGTGTATAGCGCAACTGTATAGGCATCGTAGCCAAATTCCGATGGCAAACTCATGTGATCGTCAAATTGAATGCCATCACCGTTATATTGAGTAGTGACTTCTAGTACAAGTTCGGTAATGAATTTCTGCACTTCTGGATGAAATGGGTTGAGCCATACTACTTCACCACCAGCACCATTTGATGTTTGACTACCGTCCTGTTTTTGGGTTAGCCAGTCGGGATTGTTTAATGCTAATTCCGAAGTTGGAGGAGCCATAAAACCAAACTCAAACCAAGGAATTACTAGCAATCCTTGGCGGTGAGATTGAGCTATTAAATCTGCGAGCATATCTTGTCCATCTAAGCCTCTGTAAACAAAAGGTTGAATATCTTTGTTCTGCGCTACAGCACTAGGATACATTACATAACCAGAATTCCAAACTACGGGATAAATCGTGTTGAAATTTAACTGTTTGAGTTTACTGACAGCATCTGCTACTTTTCGTTTATCTCTGAGGATGTCTTTGTCATTTGTTGTCATCCAAACTCCACGGATTTCCTGACGGGGTTCTTGAGATACCGCAGACATCGAGAAATTGTTGGCGACTAATATTAGAATGAATGAAACTGCAAACAGAAGCGGGAGAAGAGATTTTGTCGATCGCAGCCAACCGCGAGAAATGATGCGTAATGTCATAATGTTGAATGGTGAGTTAGCTATTTAAACGCACCCTGACTTAATTTCGTGATAAGATTTATTCTACAGTCTACAGCTATTTGTGCTGATTTCCGAATTGATTGATGGAAATTGCTGGGTTCAGCAGTTGCGATCGCGCTCTAGCCTATAATATTTGATACACAAAATATCCATCCCACAAGATTTAGTTTTAATTGGCGGCGGTCATAGTCATGCTATCGTATTAAAACTGTTTGGCATGAACCCAATACTGGGAGTACGTTTGACTCTGATTAGCGATACTTAGGGCTAATTGGTACTGGGAATAAAAGTGCGATCGCCTCTCGTGGCAACTTCATGTGGGAATCGCCCTTACTATGGTACTGGAAAGATTGGATCGATCGCAAATTCATGAAAATATTTAGCAATAAAAATTAGTAAAGCTATATTATAGTAGTACAACCAGGAATGAGTAACCAATAATGATGTTCAGAAAAATTGGATTTTGGCTACTTTGGATTGCCTTTAGCACCTACGCTTTTGTATTTGCACCTCCAGACAGCCCAGAAACTATCACACTAATTACCAACCTTTCCACTGGCAAAGTAGCAGACATCAACCCTTTGATTGTCGCCTTATTCAACATCATGGGAATTTGGCCACTAATCTATAGTTGCGTCTTATTTACTGACGGTAGAGGACAAAAAATACCTGCATGGTTATTTGCTACCTTATCCTTTGGTGTCGGCGCATTTGCCTTATTGCCTTATCTAGCCCTGCGCGAACCTAATCCAGAATTTTCAGGCAAAAAAAATGTCTTTTTAAAGATATTAGATTCTCGTTTTACTGCAATTTTATTAACATTAGGTGCTGCTGCTTTAGTTGCATTAGGTCTAACAAAAGGCGATTGGTCAGATTTTATTCAACAGTGGCAGACTAGCCGTTTTATTCACGTAATGAGTTTAGATTTCTGTATGCTTTCTCTGTTGTTTCCCGCATTGTTGGCAGACGACATGACCCGCCGAGGAATGCAGAGCACTACAGCCTTTTGGGCGATAACATTAGTTCCATTGTTCGGCCCGCTAGCTTATCTATGTACGCGCCAACCATTGCCAGAAAATGCTGTTAAAACTGTTACAAATTAGACAGTATTGCTGACGATCATCAGTTTAATCTAGGACTCAATCCAAAGTAGTTATACAAGAAACAGGCAAGATGCCTGTTCCACAATATTTAGAAACAGGCTTTCCGGGCTGTTCCACAAAATGAAAAAGTTTCCGATCATTGGCATCACAACATACAACCGCTGTCAAGCAGGCGAATATCGCTTAAATGGAGCTTATATTGATGCAGTACAGGCAGCAGGTGGCATCCCGATTTTGTTACCACCCAATCAATTAAATCCAGCTAGTATTTTTGATGCAGTAGACGGTTTGATTTTTTCCGGTGGGGGAGATATTAATCCAGAACTTTATGGCGGTTTGCTCGATCGCACAGTTTACGCGATTAATGCAGAACGTGATAGTTTTGAACTAGGCTTAGCCAAGCTAGCTTTGAGAGCTAACATACCAGTGTTGGGGATTTGTCGCGGAATGCAAATCCTGAACGTAGCCAGCGGAGGCAGTTTGGTCACTCACGTACCGGATGCTTACGGAGATGAGATTAGTCATGGGGCGGGAATTCCTCCTCGTGCGATCGAGCATACCATTGAAATTGAACCCAACAGTCGGCTAGGAAAAATTATGGGAACAACTTCAACAACAGTTGTTTCTTGGCATCATCAAGCAGTGCGAAAGGTAACATCTAATTGGAAAATTGTAGCCGATGCACCTGATACTTTGGTGGAAGCAATGGAGCATCAAAATCACCCTTGGATGATCGCAGTGCAATGGCATCCAGAAATGTCACCAAAATGTTCCGTAAATTCTCAAATTTTTCGAGCTTTCGTGCAAGCAGCCGCTGCAAAATTTGTTGTTAGTTATAAATCCGACGTTCGGTAGGGACATGGCAATGCCGTGTCCCTACCGAACATCTGTACTTTGTCCACCATTTTACTCACGATGAGATGCCAAATCGGTCAGGTGATGGGAATTTAAAATGGGGAATATTGAACAATTTTAACTCCAGATTTCCCAATTTTCAGGGGAATATCGCTGTGGGCGACGGTTCCCTGATTTTTTGGGGTTAGCTTAACCTAAACGCTTGACGATAAGTTTTCCCGGACGATCCGGATCTTTTTCTCAACTTTTACGTCTAGCTGTGCAGAGACCTAATTGCCTAGCTGTTCGTAAGCTGGCATGAGCTGAGCCTACCTTTGACTAAGGGTGGGCTCTTTATTTATGTTATGAAGTGTGTTTAGGCGATGATGATCTGTGCATTACACCATTTTAACTGGCACACTGCGGGGCATTGATTCCTGTTTGATGGACTAATCATTGTGTTGAAGTTGTAGAACAGGCCGGAAAGTCTGTTACTGAAATAGGCGCAAGATCTCAATGACGTAAGGTTTTAAGTCTAACAGCAATCTCGGTAAAGTGAACAATCAAAAGTTTGTTCAAATGCCTTATTATGTAAGTAATTTAACAATTTGCTGTTTGAAAATCTGCTATTAATAGAACAAGTTGGCAAAACTCAAAGCTAGCTTTCGGAAAATCTTTCAGCATTTACCGGAAAATGCCGACAGCAAAATCAAGTATTTTAAGTCTAGTGTGCGATCGACCTTTTGGCAAAACAATACTTTGGGAGGCTTGGATGAACTATACATTTGAAATCCTGGGCGTGTCTTCAACTTTATGTTTTTTCAACCAACAGCAGGAATTATTGCAACACCAGCATTCAGCAGGTGTAGAATACTTGGGAAATCGGAAGTGTACCCTAGATTCTTTTGTCGCATCAGTGGAGACAGTTTCGCCAAACCGCGGCTGGGATGTCGATGGAGTCGTAGACACCGTAATTAGCTTCTGGATGAACAACTCCGAAAGCATCAATTATTGGAAATGCAGATTACAAGATGCAGGTACCGAAAACTTGTTAGTCGCCAGAGTCGGTGATATCAAGTCATTGCAAGCTGCATTTGAATCATTGCTTGGCAAATAGACATCGACGATATTTATTGTGGAACAGGCATCTTGCCTGTTCAAGACTGGCAATTCTTGCGATGTCTAATCGTAAGATGGGAAAATTGGCAAGAGGCTGATACCATTCATTTTATTGCATTTTATTTCTTCCTTCTTCCTTCTGCTATAAAATCAACTAGCCATTGCCAATTTCCCGTTCCTCAACCCTATGTCTCGCTCCAAAGCCCTACAATCTTACATTGTTGTCCGCCTACTCCTGGCACCGCTGATGTTGTGGACAATCACCACAGCCGTATTTTTGCTGCTACGGGCTACTCCCGGCGACCCCATCGATGCTATTCTCGGCTCACGAGCACCCGCAGCCGCCAAAGCAGCAATGCGAACCCAACTTGGTCTCGACGCACCCTTGTGGCAACAATATCTCAAATACATTCAAGACTTGTTCAGCTTAAATTTAGGAACCTCCATCACCACTCGTGGACAAACCGTGTGGCAAATTATCGGGGATAATTTCCCCGCCACCGTGGAATTAGCAGTTTGCAGCATGGCCATAGCTTTAATTGTTGGCATCAGTATCGGTTCCTTAGCAGCATCTCGCCCCAACACTATTTTCGATGTTCTAGGCCGTTTGTTTGGGATCATTACTTACTCATTACCAGCTTTTTGGGCCGGCATGGTATTGCAATTAATTTTTTCCGTGCAGTTAGGTTGGTTTCCCTTGGGAACTCGTTTTCCTGTCACATTAACCGCCCCTGAAGGTTACACCGGACTTTACACAATAGATAGTCTTCTAAGTGCTAATCTTGGTCAATTCTTGATTTCTTTGCATTATTTAGCACTACCAAGTTTAACATTAGGCATTCTTTTGAGTGGCATTTTCGAGCGCATTGTCAGAGTTAATTTGAAACAAACTTTACAAGCAGATTATGTCGAAGCAGCTAGAGCTAGAGGCATTCCCGAATTGCAGATTTTATGGAGTCATGCCCTCAAGAATGCTCTAATTCCTGTGATCACAGTTTTGGGATTAACTTTTGCGGCACTGTTGGGCGGTGCTATTTTAACAGAAGTGACTTTTTCTTGGCCTGGGTTGGCAAATCGACTTTATGAAGCGATTAGTTTGCGGGACTATCCAACTGTACAAGGAATTGTGGTATTTTTTGCGGGAATTGTCGTGGTTGCTAGCATCGTCATTGATATTTTGAATGCCTACATTGATCCGAGAATTCGTTACTAAATCAATACTCATGTTAGAACCGCTCAAAGAAACCTAGACAAAGTCCTGTATGAGGGGAGCTGCGGACACGGCAGTGCCGTGTCCCTACTTGAAAATATTGACTTTAGGATGAGGACAATTTATAGTTTCTGGGCAATACTGGAGCAAATACACTTGAATAGTTTAGGTAAAACCGATGAGATTATTATCGACAATTGTAGCTCTATCCGCTGTCTTGACTCCACTGATGGCAGAAGCCGCTTTTAGCCTTCCCATACCCAGAACTGACGACTTTCCTAGAGCCTCAAATCCTGAAGTAAACGTACCAGTTTGTTACATCGAAACCACAAGTGGTACAACTTTTGACTTAGTAAGTTTGTGTGGGCGCAATAGTGTTCCCGCAGCTACTAATAACCCCGATTCGGGTACGGTTAATCCGAATGCAGCTAATCCGGCTACTCCTAACCCGAATGGGATTACCAGAGATGCAGCGGGTACTCCGATAACTACTCCTGCGGGTACAAATCCGAATAATCTGAATTCTGGAACTTCCCCAAATACCAATCCCACAACTGCGCCGAATACCAATCCCAATAATGTCAATCCTGGAACTTCGCCAAATACGAATCCCAATAATGTCAATCCTGGAAGTTCACCTACTACAAATCCTGGAACTTCGCCAAATACGAATCCCAATAATGTCAATCCTGGAAGTTCAC
>NZ_JAKJHX010000051.1:32647-34227 GCF_021648855.1 Tychonema litorale BBK16
CTACTACAAATCCCACAACTTCACCCAATACTAATATCAATCCCAATAATGTCAATCCTGGAACTTCCCCAAATACTAATCCCAATAACCTGAATCCTGGGAATTCACCTACTACTAATCCCAATAATCTGAATCCTGGAAGTTCACCTACTACCAATCCCACAACTTCGCCCAATACCAATATCAATCCCAATAATGTCAATCCTGGAACTTCGCCAAATACGAATCCCAACAACCTGAATCCTGGGAATTCACCTACTACAAATCCTGGAACTTCACCCAACACTAATCCCAATAATCTGAATCCTGGAAATCCTCCAAATACCAATCCCAGTAATAATTTGTCTCCCAACAATGGAACTGGCAACGGCAACGGCACTTTTTGATCTGCCAAAATTAGGTTAAACTAAGACATTGAAGTGGCGATCGCACTTAAGGAGCAGACACATATCATGTCAAACTTAGTCCAACGCCTAGAAATCACCGCCCATCCCCAACTCGAAAAATCTCTCGGCTACCGAGGCGACAATCGCTGGATAGCTTGGCGGTGGGAACCAGAAATCGACCAAGT
This sequence comes from Tychonema litorale BBK16, assembly GCF_021648855.1. Taxonomy (GTDB): domain Bacteria; phylum Cyanobacteriota; class Cyanobacteriia; order Cyanobacteriales; family Microcoleaceae; genus Microcoleus. The sequence continues at coordinate 33,219 of NZ_JAKJHX010000051.1, forward strand.
TATTTGCAGCGATGGCAAAATAGTTTCGGCTGGCAATAACATGGCTTGGTTGGTGTTCTTACAGCACGACTTAGTTCAGCCTGTCTTACAAGAGTACAAGCTTAGTGAGCGCGATCGCCATTCCCTGCTTTTAGACAGACACAGTAGAAACCTCTACATTGGGGAAGGGAGTGAAATTCAAACTCTGCTAGAACAGCCAAAAAGTTTGATGTTATTGACTTGTCTCGATCGTAACACCAAAGGCGATTCCCTGCGGGATAGCTTCGCTTCACGCAAATTTGGCGAAACTTGGCAACAAAAGCTAGCTAAAACTACCCAATCAGACTATTTTCGCCACCTCATAAATCTAATTCCCGTCAGCATTGTCGCAACTTTAATCGGCGCTTTAGCCGTAGGAACAGGAATGTGGGTAGTACCCGTCGCGCAGCAGAAACTCACCCAAAAAACAGATACAACTTCCCCCGTGAATTTTGAAAGCAACTGCTATCTTGGTAATTCCTACAAATTTTCATCCCATGTTGGTTCCTTCAGTGGAAACAAAGAACTACACTTAATCGCAGCTTACGAAGCTACATCGCCCCAGGACAATGGAAATCCATCCAAAAATACAATCGAAATCAAAATACAACGCACAAACAAACCAATAATTCTCGCACTTTCAGCCTACGCACCCATTAACTGGAATGTCACCATAGCACCAGGTACTGTCATCGAAAAAATCATTATTAGCGGATACGAAAAACAAACAGTTTCTGGACTTAGTGAAATTCCCATCGAAGAATACAGCTACAAAGGAACTGGAAAAAGCCTCACCGAAGGTAACTTTATGTACGAGTGGGATTCTACTATCGATAGTACCAATAGCCCATCAATCGTCACCAAATTAGAACAAATAACTCAGACCAAGTTAACTTCTTTTCAAGGATGTTATAGAGGTACGAGTTTTATGATTAATTGAAATACTCCCCGGCGTAAACGCACGGGGATTCTTTACGCTTCACAGACTGAT